>NZ_JANJFJ010000254.1:0-6342 GCF_024626565.1 Microbacterium sp. zg.Y909 | reverse complement strand
CCGAGTGACACGGTGAGCAGCACCCGCATGACGTCGCCGAGCGCGCGGGCGGTCTGCAGCGTGTCGCGCACGTGCCCGATGACGACGGCGATGAAGGCGAGCCCCGACAACCCCAGCCAGCCGGCGATCGTGCCCGCGGCATCCTGACTCCAGCTGACGCTCGCCAGGAGCCATCCCAGGAACACCAGCAGGGTCGTGGGGACGAGCCGCAGGGCGGAGATCTCGCGGCGGCGTGCGGTGAGGATCGCCGCACCCACGACGCACAGTCCCGCGACGATCGTGACGTACGTGACGCGGCCGGCCACCCGCTCGATGAGGTACCCGGCGAAGACGGCGCCGAGCGCGGCATGCGTGAAGGCGCTGGCCATCGCCGCAGACGACAGCAGCGCCCCCAGACCGTGGCCTCGGCCACGGTCGCCCGCCCGCACCACGCCGGTCACTCCGCCCGCTGGGGCAGTTCGCCGCGCTCGAGCGCGAGGGTCTGCTCGGCCGCGCCGACCCCGACCAGCGGCGCCTGCTTGATCTTGAACGCGAACATCACCACTGCGAGCCACCCCCACAGCAGTAGCGGTCCGGACTCGGCGAGCCCCTGCACGAGCAGCACCGCACCCGTCAGCGTCGGCAGCAGCGTCAGCGGCGAGTACGGCCGGTCGGCACGCAGGTCCCACCGGGGGCGGTCGACGGCGAAGAACCACGAGCGCCAGATGAACGCGAGGTAGGTGGTCGCCATGAGCACGACGCCCACGATGCCCAGCTGCAGGTAGACGTCGAGCCACATGTTGTGCGCCTGCATCACCGTCTCGCCGTGGTCGACGATCCAGCCGTCGAACGCAGGCTCCCACGGCAGCCACGGGGTGGCGAAGCCCCACCCGGCCACGGGCCTCTCGGACGCCCTGGCGAGCACGGCATTCCAGATCGTCTCGCGGCCGGTGAGGTCGCTGGAGCGGCCGAGCAGGGAGAAGACGCGGTCGCGCAGAAGCCACGCGGCCGCGAGTCCACCCAGGGCCACCGCCGCATACACGATGTAGTAGCGCGTGCGCTCGCCCGGTCGCCGGGTGGTGCGCATCAGCAGCACCGTGACGAGGACCACGAGCACCAGGGCTGCGGCCACGTACGCGGTGGCCGACCCGGCGCGGACGAAGAGGAACAGCGCCGCGGCCATCCATCCGAGCAGCAGGGGGCGGTGGGGTGCGCGGGCGGCATAGCGGATCGCGAACACGATGAGGGCGAACAGCGCCGCGTACGCGAGCAGGTTGGCGTTGCCGAAGATCCCCTGGATACGTCCGCCGTCGAAGAGGTTGTCGCGGGACCAGTACACGATGGGGTCGGGCGCCGGCCGCTCGGGCACGATGAAGCGCGGCAGCAAGGGGCCGCCGACGAACACCGACACCCACAGCTCGAACAGCAGCGAGAGGGCCACGACCCACTTGCACGCCGACGCGACGGCGCGCACCAGCTCCTGCCAGGTGAGCGTCGCCGCGACGAACAGGCCCTGGAATGTGGTGACCAGCAGCAGCGCGACGGTCAGCAGGGTCGTCGCCGGCCACTGGGTCCACAGCAGCGAGGCGGTGGCGAAGGCGACGTAGGCCAGGACGAACCACGGGAGGCGCCGCCACTGCACCGGAGGACGCGTCGCGAGCCAGATGACCGCCGACACGAGGGCCGACCCCACCCCGATCAGCGCGGCGCCGAGCCCGCCGACTGCCAGCACCCACGCCGTGCCCGTGATGGTGGTGAACAGCACGATCACGCACCACGCGCGCAGCAGCAGCACCCCGGTGCGCTCGCGCGGCGGCGCGGCCGGCGGCGCCGAGACCGGATGCTGGGTGTGGACGGCCATGGTGTGTTCAGGCTACCGCCCGCCCCTGCGCGTGCAGGGCGGCCGCCCGCCTAGGCTGGGAGCGTGCTGGTCCCTCTCTTCAATACCCCGCGCGACTACGCCTGGGGTTCGACGACGCTGCTGGCCGAACTCACCGGGCGGACGCCTTCCGGCGCACCCGAGGCAGAGATCTGGTTCGGCGACCACCCCGGCGATCCGAGTGTCGTCGGCGACGGCTCCGGCGCCACCTTGGACGTCTGGCTGCGCCGGCGCGGTGAGCCGCCGTTGCCGTTCCTCATGAAGCTTCTGGCCGCGGGGTCTTCCCTGTCGATCCAGGCCCACCCGTCCAAGGAGCAGGCCGAGGCCGGGTTCGCCCGCGAGGAGGCGGCCGGCATCGCCCGCGACGCCGCAGAGCGCACCTACCGTGACGACAACCACAAGCCCGAGATCATCGTCGCCGTCAGTGACGTCTTCCGTGCGTTGGTGGGGCTGCGGCCCCTTGCCGCCACCCGTCGTCTCGTCGCCGCGCTCGGCGACGGGCCCGGCCCGTCGGCGCTCGCTTCGCACCTGCAGGGCGACGACGAGGCGGCGGCGCTCCGCGCGACCCTCGAGTGGCTCCTCTCGGGGCAGGCGCAGGTCGAGGTCGACGGGGTGATCGAGGCGGTGGGCAGCGCCTCCGACCCGGAGTTCGCCGCCGAGTTCGCCCTGCTCCGCACCATCGCCGCGGACTTCCCGGGGGACCCGGGTGTCGTGGTGGCGCTGCTGATGAACCTCGTCGAGCTGCGCCGCGGCGAAGCGCTCTTCGCGCCGGCGGGCGTGCTGCACGCCTACCAGGACGGTCTGGGCGTCGAGCTCATGGCAGCCAGCGACAACGTGCTGCGTGGCGGACTCACCCCCAAGCACATCGACGTGCCCGAGCTGCTGCGCATCGTCGACACCACGCCGGCGCCGGCGCCGGTCGTGATCCCCGAGGACGGTGTGTTCGACGTGGGCATGCCCGACTTCGCGCTCACCCACGTCGTCGTCGACGGTGAGGCGACTGCGACTGCGACCGTGACGGGACCGGCTGTCGCGCTGGCGGTCCGCGGCCCGGTGTCCGTCAGGGGCAGCCGGTCGGCCGCGGTCGGGCTGGTCGCCGGCACCGCCGTCTTCGCCGACGCTGAGGAGGGTGTGCTGACCTTCAGCGGAGCCGGCGAGGTCTTCCTCGCCCAGCCCGGCGCCCACTGAACGCCCCCAAAAAAATCTTCGCGACACGCCGAAGACACGCCGTAAAGGTTGAACTGGCGGTTGAGGGTTTACGATCTGCGACTTGACCGCGGCGAATCACACCGGTGTAATTAGGCAAGCGCACGCATCGTGCGTACATCGGTCAGGGCGGGAGACGAGATGACTGGTTCGCAGTATCGCTCGGGTGTTCCCGACAATTGGTTCGTAGACCCTGTGCAGCTCGGTGTTCCCGGTGTGCGCCGCCCCGTCCAGGACGACGACGGCACCCTCGCCTGGCAGAGCGACGCGCTGTGCTCCCAGACCGACCCCGAGGCGTTCTTCCCCGAGAAGGGCGGATCGACCCGCGACGCCAAGCGCGTCTGCGCCTCGTGCGACGTGCGCACCGAGTGCCTCGAGTATGCGCTGCGCAACGACGAGCGCTTCGGCATCTGGGGCGGACTCAGCGAGCGCGAGCGGCGCAAGCTCAAGCGCCAGGCTTCCTGACCTGATCGGCGCGACCCGCGCGCGGCGGCGCGGCATGCGACGTTCGCGCGCTTAGGCTGTCTGCGTCATGCCCGCCCGAGTCCACGCCATCCTCGTCGTGCGCCCCGACGGCCGCACCCCCGCCGCTTTCCACCTCCGGCGCACGCTCGCGGCGCTCGATGCGCAGACCCGCCCCGTCGACGCTCTGACGATCGTGCTGTGCGGCGAGGACGACAACCTCCGTCAGCTGGCGGCGGACTCCCGCGCCGAGGGCGTGATCTCCGCACCACGCACGACCCGCTACGCCGAAGCCGCAGCTCTGGCCACGCACCGGGTGAGCGGCGACGCAGTGTGGCTGCTGGCCCAGGACACCGCTCCCGAGCCGCAGGCGCTCGCTCGGCTCGCCGGCGCCCTGGAGCTCGCGCCCTCGGTGGCTTTCGCCGCACCGAAGCTGGTGCGCTGGGACGATCGGGGCGAGATCGTCTCGCTCGGGGTGTCGATGACCACCCTGGGGCGGGCGGTCGGCCTCGCCGACGGCCAGCTCGATCAGGGGCAGCACGACGCAGGCCAGGACGTGCTGGCCGCCGACGTCCGCGGCGTACTCGTGCGCACCGCGGTCTGGCGCGAGCTGCGCGGACTCGATCGCGGTCTGTCGGGCGCCGACGAAGGGCTGGACCTCGGAGTCCGCGCGCGACTGGCGGGCGGCCGCGTCACGCTCGTGCCGAACGCCATCGTCGCCGTCGCCGGCGACGGCGTGGCCGGGCTTCCCGACGTCTACGGCTCTCGCAGGCGCATGCGTCGCGCATTCGCCATCCGCACGGCGCAGCTGCACCGTCGACTGGTCTATGCCCCCGCGCCGGTGCTGCCGCTGCAGTGGCTGGCCATCCTCCCCATCGCCCTCTGGCGCACTATCGTTCACCTCGTGGCCAAGCGGCCCGGCCAGATCTGGCCGGAGTGGGCGGCGGCCGTCACCGCAATGGTGCGCATCCCCGCCGTCGCCCGCGCCCGCGCCGGCATCCGCCGCACCAGGAGGGTGTCGTGGCAGAGCCTCGCGGCGCTGCGCATCGGGCGCGCCGATCTGCGCACGAACCTGGCGCTCACCGACGACTCCGATCGCCTCGCCGATGCCCGGCGCACCGAGTCGCGCTTCTTCAGCGGCGGTGGGGCGTGGGCGGTGCTGGCGGCCCTCGTCGTGTCGGTCGCCGCCTTCCCGGCGCTGCTGGCGTGGCCGGTTGTCGGCGGAGGCGCCTTGGCGCCGCTGCGCGACACCGTGGCGCAGCTGTGGGCGGATGCCGCCTACGGTCAGCGACCCCTGGGGCTGGATACCGTCGCCGCCGCCGACCCCTTCTCGGCAGTCGTGGCTCTCATCGGCACGCTGTCGCCGGCCGCGCCCTCGCAGGCGCTCGTCGTGCTCTGGGTGCTCGCCCTGCCGCTGGCGGTGCTGGGCGGCTGGTTCGCCGCGACCCGTGTGACCGACCGCTCGCTGCTGCGCATCACCGGCGGCGTCGCGTGGGCGTTGGCGCCCACCTTCCTGAACGTCCTGGTGGAGCCGCGGCCGGCCGCGGTGATCCTGCACCTGCTGCTGCCCTGGCTCTTCTACGCCGGCTCGGTCGCGCACCGTTCGTGGGCGGCCGCGGGGATGGCATCCCTCGTGCTCGTCGGCGTCGCCGCGTGCGCCCCGTCGCTCGTTCCCGCCCTCCTCGTGCTGTGGGTCCTCGCCCTCGCCATCGCCGCCGGACGCGGTACCGGTCGTGGCGCGGCACGCGTGGGGTGGCTGGTGGTGCCCACCGCCGCCATGTCTGCCCCGCTGGTGTGGGAGCAGCTCACCGCCGGAAACCCGTGGGGGCTCCTCGCCGACCCCGGCGTGCCGTGGGCAGGGCCGGTGGCGACAGCGGATGCGGCCGGACGCGCCCTCCTCGCCGCCGGCTTCCCCACTCCGGACCCGGGCGGTTGGGGGCAGATGCTCGGGGGTGGTCCGACCTGGTGGGTGCCGCTGCTCGTTGCGCTGCCGGCGCTTCTCGGCCTCATCGCACCGCTGACAGTGCGCTGGGCGGCCGGCGTGGTGCTGCTGTCGATCGGGGCCCTCGGACTCGCCACCGCGTACGCCGCCGTGGCCGTCTCGGTTGCCGTGACCGCCGCCGCCGAGCCCGTCGTCGTGTGGCCTGGCGCCGGGCTGAGCCTGGCCTGGCTCGGCGTCATCGGCGCCGCGCTCATCACCCTCGACGTCGTGCCGACGATGTCGACGGTGCGTGTGATGGCTGCGACCGGTGTCGTGGCGGCGCTCACCGTGTGCGCGGTCCCCGCCCTCACCGCGCAGGCGCGGGATGCGGCAGCCCTCACCGAAGGCACGGCCAGCACCCTGCCCGCGTATGTGGCTGCCGAGGGTCGCGGATCGCCGTCGCTGGGCACCATCGTGATCGCCCCGCTCGCGGACGGCTCGGTCGCCGCCGACGTCGTGTGGGGCGCCAGCGAAACGCTCGGCGGCCAGAGCACGGTGCGCGCGACGCGTGTGGATGCCACCCCCGCCGACCGTGAGACGGCCGAGCTGATCGCCGATCTCGTCACAGATGCAGCCGATGACGCCGTGGCCCCGCTCGCCGAGCGCGGCATCGGCTTCGTGCTGCTCGCCCCGGCCGTCGAGCCCGCCACCGAGGCGGCGCAGTCGCTGCGCCGCACGGCCGCGATCGCGCTGGACCAGCGCGACCGGCTGGAGCCGGTCGGCGAGACGGCGCGCGGATCGCTCTGGCGCGTGTCCGGCCAGGTCGAGGCGCGGCCCGCTGCCGACCCGCAGGTCGCTGCGATCGCCCGCTGGGTGTTCGCCGGCCAGGCGGTGG
>NZ_JANJFJ010000030.1:0-11950 GCF_024626565.1 Microbacterium sp. zg.Y909 | reverse complement strand
CGCCGCTTCAGCAGCCTGCCGGATGCCGCGGACTGGCTGCACCGCCTGAAGATCGTCGGCATCGACCTGCGTGACCCCGCCCAGGTGATCGGGCTCGCCGACGATGTCGCCGCGGCCGGCCCCCTGGACATCCTCATCAACAACGCCACGCAGACCGTGCGGCGCTCGCCGGGGGCCTATCAGCCCCTGGTGGATGCCGAATTGGCGCCGCTGCCCGATGGGCCGCTGCCCGAGCTCGTCACCTTCGGGCACACCAACGACCGTCATCCGCAGGCCCTGGAGCGCTCGGTCAGCGCCCACCCGATCCTGGCCGCAGCGGCATCCCGCGCCGATGAGCTCACCGAGCAGGCGATGACGGCGGGGTCGAGCTCGCTCGAGCGGCTCGCCGCCGGCACGGCGATCGACGCAGGCGGGCTCATCCCCGACCTCGAGAGCATCAACTCGTGGACCCAGCGCGTCGAGCAGGTCGATCCACTGGAGATGCTCGAGGTGCAGCTGGCCAACACCACCGCTCCTTTCCTGCTGGTGTCGCGGCTGCGGCCGTCGCTGGCGGCGAGCCCGGCGAAGCGCACGTACATCGTCAACGTCAGCGCGATGGAGGGCGTCTTCGGTCGCGGATACAAAGGCCCCGGGCACCCGCACACCAACATGGCCAAGGCCGCGGTGAACATGCTCACGCGCACCAGCGCGCGGGAGATGTTCGAGAGCGACGGCATCCTCATGACGAGCGTCGATACCGGATGGATCACCGATGAGCGCCCGCACCCCACCAAGGTGCGCCTCGCCGAAGAGGGGTTCCACGCGCCGCTGGACCTCGTCGACGGGGCTGCCCGGGTCTACGACCCGATCGTGCGCGGCGAGGCGGGCGAGGACCTGTTCGGGGTGTTCCTGAAGGATTACGCTCCCGGCTCATGGTGAACATGCCCGCCCCGGGCCGGCGGGTCGTGGTGCGCTATCTGCTGCCGACGGGGCAGGCCACCGACGCCCTCGGCGAGCTGCTGAGTGCGGATGCCACGACGGTGGTGGTCGACGGCAAGCGCGGGGTCGAGCGCATCCCGCGCGGCGCGATCATCGCCGCGAAGGAGGTGCCGCCCCCGCCCGCACCGCGGGTGCGACGGGCGCCGCGGGACTGACGCACCGAGGCGTCGGGGACTCTTCTTAGGCTCCGGCATCCGTGCTAGACCGTACGCGTGAGCGCCTCCGCGTCGTCTATCGATCGGCCCGATGTGGACCTGGACCGGCGCCAGGTCTACATCATCTTCGGCGCCCTCCTGGCGGCCATGTTCCTGTCGGCGCTGGATCAGTCGGTCGTCAGCACCGCGTTGCCCACGATCGTGGGAGACCTCGGCGCCGCCGATGAGCAGGGATGGATCGTCACGGCGTACCTGCTCACCATCGCCATCGTCATGCCGATCTACGGCAAGGTCGGCGACCTCTTCGGCCGCCGCATCCCCTTCCTTCTCGCCATCGGCTTGTTCGTGGTCGGCTCCACCGGCTCGGCGCTCGCCGGCTCGTTCGAAGGCCTCATCGTCTGGCGGTCGCTGCAGGGACTGGGAGCGGGCGGGCTCGTGATCCTCTCGCAGGCGATCATCGCCGACATCGTCTCGGCGCGGGAGCGCGGCAAGCTCATGGGCCCGATGGGGGCGGTTTTCGGCGTCGCGACGGTGGCCGGCCCGCTGCTGGGCGGATGGCTGACGGCTGGCCCAGGATGGCGCTGGTGCTTCTGGCTCAACGTGCCGGTCGGGCTCGCGGCGCTGCTCATCGCGTGGTTCACGCTGAAGATCCCCGAGCACCGCAGTCGCCGCCGGTTCGACCTCGGCGGGGCGGTGATGCTGGCCGCCGCGACGGCCGGCATCGTGTTCCTCACCAGCTGGACCTCGCTGACCCACACCACGTCGTATGACTGGACGAGCCCCGGACTGCTGGCGCTCGCTGCCGCGACGGTGGCCGCGCTCATCGCGTTCCTGATCGTGGAGTCGAGGGCGGCCGATCCGCTCGTGCCACTGGACATCTTCCGCAGTCGCACCTTCGCCGTCGCCGCCACGCTCTCGCTCATCCTCGGCATCGCGATGTTCGCCGCGCTGACGTTCCTTCCCACCTTCCTGCAGATGGCCGAGGGGGCCAGCGCCACCGATTCAGGTCTGCTGATGCTCCCCATGACCGTGGGACTGATGATCACCGCGCTGGGGTCGGGCATGCTCATCACGCGCACGGGCCGCTACAAGGTGTTCCCGATAGCGGGATTCGGCATCGCGACCCTCGGCCTGCTGTGGCTCACCCAGCTCTCGGCCGATATGTCGATGGTCCTCTTCGGCGCGATGATCTTCGTGCTGGGTCTCGGGCTGGGCTTCGTGATGCAGACGCTCGTCATCGCGGCACAGAACGCGGTGGACCCCCGACGCATCGGCGTGGCCACGTCGACCAACAACTTCCTGCGGGAGATCGGCGCGGCAGTGGGCACCAGCCTGTTCTCCACCGCCTTCACCGCCTCGCTGCGGGGCGATCTCGACCAGACGATCAGTCAGATCCCGCGGTCTCAGGTGCCGTCGGGTTTCGGCGCCGAGTCGCTGACCCCCTCGGCCGTGCGGGAGCTGCCGGCGGAGCTGCGCGACAGTGTCGTCCAGGCCTATGCCGACGCCCTCGGGACGTCGTTCTGGTACCTCGTTCCGCTCGGGGCGGCCGGATTCGTGGTGGCGTTCTTCCTCAACGAGATCCGGCTCTCCGACAAGCCCGGCCTCGCTGCCCGCAGCGGAAGCTGACACTGTGTCGGTATCCATCGTCCGAAGCCCTGAAGCAGGAGTAGTGTGACCCGACGTGAACCAGGACACTGAGCGATACCATCGGCTGCGCTGGTGGGGCCTGGCGGCCATCTCCGTCGCCGTGGCGCTGATCATCATGGACTCGACGATCGTCTCGGTCGCGGTCCCCAGCATCGTCGAGTCGCTCGATCTCACCACGACCGAGATCCAGTGGGTGCAGGAGGTGTACACGCTCGTCTTCGCCGCGCTGCTCATGGTGTGGGGGACGACGAGTGACCGCCTCGGGCGCCGCCGGCTGCTCGTCCTCGGTGTCGTGGTGTTCGTCGCCTCGAGCATCCTCTGCGCGTTCGCCGTCGACGGCACGTGGCTCATCGCCGCTCGCGCCCTGCAGGGCGTCGGCGGCTCGATGATCCTGCCGACGACCTTGGCTCTGCTCAACGCCACCTTCCGGGGCAAGGAGCGCGGCATCGCGTTCGCGGTCTGGGGCGCGACGATCGGGTCGATGGCCGCCGTGGGGCCGGTGCTCGGCGGCTGGCTCACCAGTGCGTTCTCGTGGCACTGGGCGTTCTGGATCAACCTGCCCTTCGGCATCCTCGTCATCATCGGGGTGATGATCTGTGTTCCCGAGTCCCGCCAGCGCGACGCCGAGCGCTTCAGCGATTGGATCGCCGTGGGCACCTCGGTGCTCGGGTTCGGCCTGCTCGTGTTCGCCCTCATCGAGGGCCGCGCCTACGGGTGGTGGGAGGCGACGGACTCGGCGCCGTTCAGCCTCGGCGGCTTCAGCGTGATTCCGGTGCTGTTCGTCCTCTCGCTCCTGGTGCTCGCCTCCCTGGTGTGGCGGGAGCGCAAGCGTGTGGCTGCGCGCAAGTCGGTGCTCATCGACGTGTCGCTGTTCCGCATCGGCACGTTCGCGAACGGCAACATCACCGCCCTGACGGTTTCGCTCGGAGAGTTCGGGCTGATCCTCTCCCTTCCGCTGTGGTTTCAATACGCCCGGGACATGAACGCCCTGGAGGCGGGTCTTGCCCTGCTGCCGCTCGCCGTCGGATCGTTCCTCGCGAGCGGGTCGATCCAGTCGCTGTCCAAGCGTCTGTCGCCGGTGCAGATGGTGCGCCTGGGCGTGCTGCTGGAGATCATCTCGCTCGCTGCGCTCGCTCTGCTGATCCGGCCCGATTCCACCCTGTGGGTCACCGGCGTGCCGCTGTTCTTCTACGGCATGGGCGTGGGGTTCGCCACAGCGCAGCTGACCCAGCTCATCCTCATCGACGTCCCGGTGGAGAAGTCGGGACAGGCCTCGTCGGTGCAGTCCACCTCGCGTCAGGTGGGTTCGGCGCTCGGCATCGCTGTGCTCGGCACCGCGCTGTTCACGACGCTGCGCATCGGAACCGAGTCGCGCCTCAGCGACCAGATCGCCGCGGATCCGAAGTTGGGCGAGCTGGTGGATGCCGTCTCGACATCGGCCGGTGCGCTCATCGGACAGCTCAGCGAGAACCCGGCGACCGCGCCGATCGCCGATGCCGCACGCGATGCACTGACGCAGGGCGTGTCGGTCGCCGCGTGGGTCGCGGTCGCCGCGCTCTTCGTGGGTCTTCTCACGACGATCCCGCTCGGGCGGCGGGCCAGCGAGGAGATGGCGGCCGGGAACGCACGCGAGGGCGGTGCGGAGCCGACGTCACGGGGCGGCGATGCGGATCCGACTCGGGGGAATGGTGCTGATCCGACGACCCGCCGGGGCTCGAGGCCGACGTCGTCGCGCGGGGGTGCGACGCCGACGACCCGCGGGGGTGCGACGCCGACCGGCGAGGCTTCGGAGGTCTGAGGCGGGCGAGCCGGACCGGCCGGGTGTACCCCGATGTCCCAGCCGGCGCCGTCGCGTGGCTCAGGCAGGCTGTAGTGCGGTGACGGCCGCGCCGGCCTTCCAAGTGAGGTAGCCGCCGTCGAGGTTCCGTGCCGGGCGGCCGAGCTGAGCGAGGATCCGTGCGGCGGTGTGACCGCGCTGACCGACCTGGCAGTGCACGATCAGCGCGCCCTCGGGGAGGGTGGCGAGGCCGTCGCGCAGCGCATCGACCGGGATGTTGACGCTCCCCGGAATCGCACCCGCGGCGAACTCCTGCGGCGACCGCACGTCGATGAGCGTTGCACCGCCGGCGACTGCGGTCGCCAGCTCGTGCCACTGCACGGTCTCGCTGAGGCCGGTCGCAAGGTTCTCGGCGACGTACCCGACCATATTCACCGGATCCTTCGCCGACGCGTACTGCGGCGCGTAGGCGAGCTCGAGGTGCGCGAGCTCCGCGGCCGGCAGCCCCGTGTGCATCGCCGTCGCGATGACGTCGATGCGTTTGTCCACGCCGTTCCCGCCGACGATCTGCGCCCCGAGGATCAGCCCCGACAGCGGATCGACCATGACCTTCATCGCCATGCGCTGTGCCCCCGGGTAGTACCCCGCGTGGTCGGTCGGGTGAGTGTGGATCACCCGGTGGGCGCGGCCCGCCGCGATCAGTCGCTGCTCGCTCCAGCCCACCATCGCCACCGTCACGTCGAACAGGCCGATGATGGCGGTGCCGAGCGCGGGCGCCGCAGCGCGAGGAGCGGCATCCAGGCGGCCGTTCTCCCACGCGATGACATCTGCCGCCGCGCGGCCGTGGCGATTCGCCAGCCCCGCCATCGTGACGAGTGTCGTCGCGCCCGAGACGGCATCCATCTTCTCGGCGGTATCGCCCACGGCGAAGATGCGCGGGTCCTCGGTGCGCTGGTGCCCGTCGACGACGACGCCGCCGGTGGCGCCGATCGCGAGGCCCGCCGCGCGGGCCAGGTCTGCGGCCGGGGCGACCCCGCGCGCGTCCACCACGAGATCGGCCGTGACAACCGTGCCGTCGGAGAGGTGGGCGCCGACGGCATCCAGCGCGTCGACCGTGGTGCCGGTGCGCACATCGACGCCGTGGGAGGCGAGCGCCTCGATCACGGGGGCGGCCATCTCCGGATCCAACGGCATGAAGGGGCGGGCGCTCTGCTGCACGAGGGTGACGTCGAGGCCGCGGCGCACGAGGTTCTCCGTCGCCTCCAGCCCGATGAACCCCGCGCCCATGACGACCGCGCGCCCGCGGCGGTCGTCGATCTCGGTCAGGACCGCAGTGATGCGGTCGACGTCGTCGACGGTGCGCAGGGTCACCACCGGCGGAGCGCCGGCGATCGCCGCGGCGCGCTCACGCGGGGCGGCTCCGGTCGCGAGGATCAGGTGGTCGTACGGCTCGACGACCGTGGCGCCGGTGGCGGCATCCCGAGCCGTCACGGTGCGCGCCGCGCGGTCGATGCCGACGACCTCGTGCTCGACCCGCACATCCAGGGCGAACCGCGCACGCAGTGACGCCGGCGTCTGCAGCAGCAGGGAGTCGCGCTCGGCGATCACCCCGCCGACGTAGTACGGCAGCCCGCAGTTCGCGAAGCTCACATAGCGACCCTGCTCGAACACGATGATCTGCGCTGTCTCGTCGAGCCGGCGCAGGCGGGTGGCGGCCGACATGCCGGCGGCCACGCCGCCGACGATCACGACCCGGGGGCCGGTCGTGGGGGTGTGCGGGGTGAGATCGGCGGGTGCGTTCATGGTGTGCTCACTTCCTCGGGGATTTATACCCCCAGGGGTATTCTCGCCCGCGCGTGGCGGGAGGGCAAATCGGCGTGCGGCCACCCGGCGGGTCTGGACTGGGCGAGCCGCTCGATGGAGACTCGGGATCCCCGGCGGCGCCAGCCCACGGCGGTCAAGATCCCAGCATCGGGAGGGTACGCCATGAAGATAGAGCTTCGCGGAGTGAGCAAGGGGCACGAGGGCCAGGCCCTGCCGCACACGAATCTCATGTTCGAGACCGGCCAGGCGGTCTTCGCCCGCGCGGAGACCGAGCAGCGCCCGACCGTGCTCGGGCTGCTCGCCTCCGGGCGCATGAAGCCGGACGAGGGCACCATCGACATCGATGGCATGGCCGACTCCGCCGACCTGCGCCGACGCGTCGCGCTCGTGGATGCCCCGGACATCTCCGAGCCCGCGCCGCGCGTCACCGTCGGCGCCGTCACGGCGGAGGAGCTGATGTTCGCGGGTCTGTCGTCCGGGCGCCGGGCGGTGCACCGCTGGCTCAGCCGCCAGCACCTGGACCACCTGGTGCGCCGCCCCATAGCCACCGTGGCGCCGCGCGCGCGGATGCACCTGCTCACCGAACTGGCCGTCCTGCGACCGGACGTCGAAGGGCTCGTCGTCGTGGCCCCCGACCGTCACGGCGGCGACCCGCGTGTGTGGTGGGATCAGGCCCTGTCGCTGGCCGATCGCGGGTTCGCGATGCTCATGATCGCGGGCTACTCCTCGGCCAAGGTGATCGGGGCGATCACCGACGACACCGACCGCGAGAGCGGCGACGCGGAGCGCGAAGGAGGCCGCTCATGAGGGCCGAGGCGAGGCGGGTGCCCCATCTGAAGGTGCCGCAGATGATCCTCGCCGAGCTGCGACGCCTGGTGTCGACGAAGATGTCGGCTCTGGCACTGTTCGCCCTCATCATCGTGCCGATCCTCTACGGGGGCCTGTACCTGTGGGCCAACCAGAACCCCTATGCGAAGTTCCCCGACGTGCCCGTGGCCCTCGTCGTGGCCGACGAGGGCGTGCCCGCCGACGGTGGCACCCCGGCGCGCAACATCGGCGACGAGGTGGCGGACGAGCTCGTGAAGGGCGGCGACTTCGACTGGCATCGCGTCTCGGCCGCCCAGGCGAAGGCGGGACTGCAAGCGGACGAGTTCGATTTCGCGATCACCCTCCCCGCAGATTTCACCGCCGCCCTCGAATCGGTCGCGGGGGACGATCCCCGTCAGGCGGTCATCCTGCTGGAGACCTACGATGCCAACAGCTACCTGGCCAGCAACATCGCCACCCAGGCCGTGGACCGCATCCGTACGAGCGTGGCTCAGCAGGTCGGACGTGAAGCGGCCACCACCCTCCTGAACTCGATCTCCACCATCCGGGGGAAGATCGTCGAGGCGGGCCAGGGCGCCGACGAGCTGGTCACCGGCGCTGCCGAGCTCGCGGACGGCACCGTCCGCCTGGTCGAGGGCGCCGTGAGCGCCGTCGACGGCACCGTGCAGCTGCAGAACGGCGCCGCCGCCCTCGCCGACGGGGCGGCCCGCGTCGCAGCTGGCGACGATGAACTCGCCGCTGCCGCGAACCGGGTCGGAGCGGTGGTCAACCAGCTGACCGCCGATCTGCCGCAGGCTCGGTCCGACATCGCCGCCGATCTGGTCGCGCTCGGGCTCGACCAGGCGACCATCGACGCGGTGCTGGCGCGGCTCGATGTCGTCGGCGCGACGATCCGCAAGGGCGACCAGCGCGTGCAGGAGGTCGTCGGCCAGATCGATCAGCTCGCCAGCGGCAGCACCGAGGTGGCCAACGGCGCGGCGACGCTCCGCGACGGCCTGGGAACCCTCGGCTCCGGGCTGCAAGAGCTGTCGACGGGCACCAGCACCCTCCGTGACGGAGCCGCCACGCTGTCCTCGGGCACCGTCGAGCTGCGCGACGCGCTGGTCAGCGGCGCCCAGGAGATCCCCGACAGCAGTGAGGACGTCCGCGACGCGCAGGCGCGCACGATCGCCAACCCGATCGAGATCGACACCACCGCCGCGGCCGAGGCGGCGAACTACGGCGCGGGCCTCGCGCCCTTCTTCGGAGCCCTGGCCGGATGGATCGGCATCTACGCGCTGTTCCTCATCGTGCGGCCCATCTCCCGCCGTGCGGTCACGGCGCTGCACTCTCCGGTGCGCGTCACGCTCGCCGGGTGGCTCACCCCGGGCCTGCTGGGCGTGCTGCAGATGTGTCTGCTGTTCCTGGTGCTCGTCTACGCCCTCGGCTTCCCGATGGTCTATCCGCTCGGAACCCTCGGCATCATGCTGCTGGCGACCCTCACCTATACCGCGATCATCCTCGCCCTCAACGTCTGGTGGGGAGAGGTGGGCCAGTTCATCGGGCTCGTGCTGATGGTCCTGCAGCTCGTCAGCGCCGGCGGCACCTTCCCGTGGCAGACGCTCCCCGGCCCCCTGGCCGCGCTGCACCAGGTGCTTCCGATGAGCTTCGTCGTCGACGGCATGCGCCAGTTCATGTACGGCGGCGATCTCAGCCGCACCATCCTGGATGCCGCGGTGCTGCTGACCTGGCTCGTCGCGGGCTTCGTGATCGCGGCCATCGGCGTGACCCGGCAGACGCACTTCCGCGCCCTGCGCGACCTGGAGCCGAGCATCCTCGGGTGAGCCGATAGCGTGGCAGCAGAGCGAGCGCGGGCGAGTCGGCCCGTGCGGGGTGCGAAGGAGACCGCAATGGCGACGGCCGTGATCGTGGATGTGGTGCGGACGCCATCCGGCCGGGGCAAGCCGGGGGGCGCCCTGAGCGGCGTGCACCCCGTCGACCTCGCCGCCGATGTGCTCACGGCGCTGCTCGAGCGCAACGGGCTGGAGTCGGGGCAGATCGACGACGTGCTGCTGGGCTGCGTCAGTCAGGTCGGCGAGCAGTCGGGCAACATCGCGCGCCAGGCGGTGCTCGCCGCCGGCTTCGATGAGACCGTGCCGGCATCCACCGTCGACCGCCAGTGCGGCTCGAGCCAGCAGGCCGCCCACTTCGCGGCGCAGGGCATCATCGCGGGCGCCTACGACATCGTCATCGCCGGCGGGGTCGAGTCCATGAGCCGCGTGCCGCTGGGCGCCGCGGCGGCGGGCGGGTCGCCCTTCTCCCCCCGGCTGCACGCGCGTTACCCTCAGGGCCTGGTGAACCAGGGGGTGTCGGCGGAGCTCATCGCCGCGAAGTGGAACCTCAGCCGGGACGAGCTCGACGGGTACGCCGCGGCATCCCATGCGCGCGCCGCCCGTGCTGCGGCCGAGGGCCGGTTCGCGTCGCAGCTGCTGCCGGTGGGTGACGTGGTCGCCGACGAGACGGTGCGCGGGGGTACGACCGTCGAGGCGTTGGCGGGCCTTAAGCCGGCGTTCCGCACCGACGCGTACGCATCGCGCTTTCCCGACCTGGACTGGAAGATCACGCCGGGCAACTCCTCGCCCCTCACCGACGGCGCGTCCGCCGCCCTCATCATGAGCGAGCAGAGAGCCGTGGCCCTCGGTCTCACGCCCCGCGCCCGCTTCCACTCCTTCGCCGTCGTGGGCGATGACCCGCTCATGATGCTGACCGGCCCCATCCCGGCGACCGCGCGCATCCTCGAGCGCAGCGGCCTCGGCATCGACGACCTCGACGTGTACGAGGTCAACGAAGCCTTCGCCTCGGTCCCGCTCGCCTGGGCGGCCGAGACGGGGGCCGACCCCGCCAAGCTCAACCCGTGGGGCGGCGCCATCGCGCTCGGGCACGCGCTGGGGTCCTCTGGCACGCGGCTGCTCGCTACGATGCTCGCCCACCTCGAGGCGACCGGCGGCCGCTACGGCCTGCAGACGATGTGCGAGGGCGGCGGCATGGCCAACGCCACGATCATCGAGCGGCTCTGACCGCAGCGGCGCCGCGCGCCGCGTAGGCTCGAACCTTATGGCCGCAGGCGCAGTGATCCACACCTTCACGGTGCAGTTGGCCGACGTCGACCGCGGCGTCTACGACGAGCTGATGCTGCGGGTCGCCCGTCATCCCTCCGAGACCGACGCATTCATGGTCACGAGGCTGCTGGCGTACTGCCTCGAGTACGAGGAGGGCATCGCGTTCAGCGAGGGCATCTCGGCCACCGATGAGCCCGCGGTGCTCGTACGAGACCTCACCGGTCGCATCACCGCCTGGATCGAGGTCGGATCTCCGGATGCCGCGCGCCTGCACTACGGCAGCAAGCTCGCCGATCGCGCCGCGGTGTACACCCACCGCGACCCCGAGAAGCTGCTCGCGCTGTGGGCGGGAAAGCCGATACACCGGCCTGAGTCGATCGGTCTGCACAGCTTCGACGCCGGGTTCGTCGATGCGGCCGCCGCTGTCATCGCTCGGCGCAACAGCGCGACGCTGTCGGTCACCGAGGGTCAGATCTACCTCGACCTCAACGGGGCGTCGATCACCTCGCAGATCCACCGCCGTCCGCTCGCCGTCTAGCGGCCGCAGGCGCGTACCGCTAGACCGCCGGCATCAGCAGGCCGTCGATGACCGTGTCGACTGCGCGCTCGGCCTCTGCCCACAGCGCGTCGCGCGAGAGGGCCCGCAACGGGCCGCGCAGGGCGAGCAGGGCGAACCCGTGCACGGTGGACCAGCACGGCCACTCCGCGCCGGGCCGGCTCTCGGCGGGCAGCGCACCCTCGACGACGAGGTCGTCCAGCGCCCTGACGAGCATCGCCAGCGGCGCCGGAAGCGCGGCGGGGTCAACGGCGTCGGGCAGCGCCCTCGCGCCGCCGAAGGCGAGCTCGAACCAGCCCGGCTCGGCCAGGGCGAAGCCGATGTACCCGAGCCCGACGGCGCGGAGGCGCCCGCGCGCCGACCCGGCCGGTCTCGCGGAGCCCTCGTCGGGGGAGGTCGTCTCACGCATGCGATCGGCGACCTGCTGCTGCACCCGCAGGGCGATCGCGCCCACGAGCGCCTCGCGGTCGGCGAAATGGCGGTAGACCGCCGTCGGCACGACTCCTGCCCGGCGGGCGACCTCGCGTACCGTCACGGCGTCGGGGCCGCCGTGACGCGTCAGGTCGAGGCCGGCGTCGAGCAGCGCGTTGCGAAGGTCGCCGTGGTGGTACGCCTCGCGGGCGGCGGTGGCGTCGACGGCGGACTTCGGCGGCATCCCTTGACGCTCCCTGCTCGATGTGTACGCTGTCAACATAACATGTGCACGCTGTGCACTTTGGGGGCGACATGAGCAGTGAAGCGATGACGCAGCGACCGGGCCTGCCCCCGGTCACCGACAGCGACACCTGGCAGCGGGAGCTCGCGGCGCTGCGCGTTCGGGAGAAAGCGGCCACCCGCGAACTCGACGCGATCGCCGCCCAGCGGCGTCGGCTGCCGATGGTCGAGATGCCGGACTACACCCTGATCGGCGCCGACGGCCCGGTGCGGCTGGTGGACCTGTTCGGGGAGCGCAGCCAGCTGATCACCTACCACCACATGTGGCGCGACGGTGCCGACTGGCAGTGCGGCGGCTGCACCGGCCACACGTCGCAGTACACGCGGCTGGGCTTTCTCGAGCCCTACGATGCCCGGTTCGTGATCGTCACGC
>NZ_JANJFJ010000029.1:0-13497 GCF_024626565.1 Microbacterium sp. zg.Y909 | reverse complement strand
AGGGGGAGATCGGCGAGGCGCTGGCCTATCGCGACAAGGTCGGCAACCGCATGGACTGGTACTCCACGGCGGAAAGCGACTTCGGCGCCGACGTCGGCGCGCCGCCGGGCGGCGGCTTCGCAGTGAACGTGTTCCTGCGCGACGGCGACACCGTCTACCGCACCTGGCACACCGACGGCCGGGGAACCGAGCAGCTCAGCCACTTCTTCCCGCTGGTCGACATCCTGCCGTGGGGGCGCCAGGAGGAGTGGCAGGATTCGCCGGAGGGGTGGCCGCAGGTGCCGGCCTACTCCGGGTGGCTCGATTCACCCGACATCGCCCGCCTGTACGGCCCGGCCTGACTCAGCCGCGCCGGTGCTCGTCGCCCGTGATCACGGGGACCACGCCGGTGACGGTGCGCTCGTCTTCCCAGCATGAGATGCCCGTGACGCCGGGGAGCCGGTCGCGCGTGAAGACCGGGTCCCGGCCCTCTTTGCGCTGCTGTGTGAAGTCGCGGAGCAGCCGGAAGACGAGCCCCGACAGCAGGGCGATCGCCACCAGGTTCACCAGCGCCATGATGCCCATGATGCCGTCGGCGGTGTTCCAGATCAGATCGGCCGAGGCGATGGACCCGAGGAAGACCACCAGCACGACCGCCACGCGGTACGTCTGCAGGAAGCGACGCTTCGGCGAGATGAACTCGATGTTCGACTCGCCGTAGTAGTAGTTGCCGAGGATCGAGCTGAACGCCAGCAGGAAGATGATGATGCTGAGAAGGATGTTCGACCAGGGTCCCAGCGTTCCCACGATGGCGTTCTGGGTCAACCCGATGCCGCGGCCGGCGCCGGCGAGGTCGGGCGTCGAGACGAGGATGATGAACGCCGTGATCGAGCACACCAGCAGTGTGTCGAAGTAGACGCCCAGGGTCTGCACCAGCCCCTGCTTGACGGGGTGGGTGACGGCTGCGGTCGCGCTCGCGTTGGGCACCGATCCGAGGCCGGCCTCGTTGGAGAACATGCCGCGCTTGACGCCGTTCATGATGATGACGCCGAGCGTGGCGCCGACCACCTCGTTGAAACCGAAGGCCTGGGTGTAGATCGACAGGAACGCCTCGGGGAGGCGCTCGATGTTGAGGGCGACGATCACCAGGCCGAGCAGCAGGTAGGCCAGCGCCATCGCGGGCACCACCGCCTGGGTCACGTGCGCGATGCGGCGGAGTCCTCCGAACACGACGAGGCCGGTGAGGGCCGCCAGGACCGCGCCGACGACCCACGGCACCCACGAGACGTCACCGCCGAAGCTCGACGAGACGGTGGCGCTGATGGTGTTGGCCTGCAGCGAGCTGAAGGCGAACGGGAAGCACACGATGAGGATCACGGCGAAGACGATCCCCATCCAGCGCGCCTTCAGCCCGTACTGCATGTAGTAGGCGGGGCCGCCGCGGAAGCCGTCGGCATCGCGCACCTTGAACAGCTGGCCGAGGGTGGATTCGACGAAGCTCGAGGCGCCCCCGATGAACGCCATCGTCCACATCCAGAACACCGCACCGGGGCCGCCGATGGCGATGGCGGTGCCGACGCCGGCGATGTTGCCGACACCCACACGGGATGCCGCGGAGAGCGTGAACGCCTGGAACGCCGACACCGACTGCGGGGTGCCGTCTTCGGAGCGGGGCGTGCGATCCCCGAGGGTGCGGAACATCTCCGGGATGAGGCGGAACTGCACGACGCCAGAGCGGACGGTGAAGTAGATGCCGAGCACCGCGAGGATGGGAAGCACCGCCCACGTCCACAGGGTGTCTCCGGCGGCGAGGACGGCATCGTTCACGGCATCCATCCCGACAGTATCGTTCGGGTTGCGCGAGGTTTCGACCAGTGGCGCCGCGCCGTGCGAGACGCTACGCGCGCGCCGCCTCGGGGGCCGCGACGCCGTGCACCGGGTGCTCGCGCTCGAGCGCCGAGCCCTCCACGTCGACGTCGGGCATGACGCGGTCGAGCCACTTCGGCAGCCACCAGGCGGCGTTCCCGCACAGATGCATGAGCGCGGGGACGAGCATCATGCGCACGATGAAGGCGTCGAACAGCACGCCGATCGCGAGGCCGAAGCCCAGCGGGCGCACCATGCCGAGGTGGCTGAAGACGAAGCCGCCGAACACGGAGATCATGATGATGGCCGCGGCGGTGACCACCGCACGGCCTCCGCGCACCCCGGCCACGACGGCGGCGCGTGCCGGCAGACCGTGGACGTAGGCCTCGCGCATGCCTGACACCAGGAACAGCTGGTAGTCCATGGCGAGCCCGAACAGCACGCCCATGATGATGATCGGCGCGAAGCTCAGCACCGGTCCCGGGTCGTGCACGCCGAACACGTCCGCAAGCCACCCCCACTGGTAGATCGCGGTCACGGCGCCCAGCGCCGCGAACAGCGACAAGACGTAGCCCGCCGTGGCGATGATCGGCACCAGCAGCGAGCGGAAGACGAGGATCATGATGAGCAGCGACAGCCCTACGACCACGGCGAGGTAGACCGGCAACGCATCGGCCAGCTTCTGCGACACGTCGATGTTGCCCGAAGCCTGGCCTGCGACGCCGAGAGTGATGCCGCCCTCGAGTGGCGATGCGTCGCGCAGCTCGTGCACGAGCGCTTCGGTGCTCTCGCTGTTGGGACCCTCGGCGGGGATGACCTGGAACGCGAATACGCGCCCGTCGTCCGAGACGGCCACCGGCGCCACGGCGACGACGTCATCGCGGTCGGCGAGGAGCGTCCCCAGCTGCACCTGCGCCGCGACCTGGTCGGCCTCGTCGACCGTCTGCGGGGTCTCGGCCACGACGAGGAGGGGACCGTTCTGTCCCGCGCCGAACTCCTCCGCCACCGTCGTGTAGGCGCGGTACTGCGGGGTGTCCGTGGCCTCGCTCGAACCGTCGGGCAGCCCGAGCCGCATCGACAGTGCCGGAATCGCCACGATGAGCAGCACGATGACGGCGAGCGCCGCCGCGCCGACCGCGCGAGAGGTGCGCATGGGCCTGATCTCCGGGCTGGTGTGGTCGGGGTGCCCGACGGTCGCGCGCGCCTTGCGCGTGAGCACCCGCATGCCGATGAGCCCCAGGATCGCCGGGGTCAGGCTGATCGACACGAGCACCGCGATGAGCACGCAGACCGCACCGACGATGCCCATGACACCGAGGAAGGGGATGCCGGTGACCAGCAGCGCCGCCAGCGCCACGATCACGGTGGACCCGGCGAACACCACGGCGTTGCCCGCGGTGCCGTTGGCCAGCCCCACCGACTCGGGCACCGACATGCCGGCCAGCATCTGCCGACGATGGCGGTTCATGATGAAGAGCGAATAGTCGATGCCCACGGCGAGCCCGAGCATGACGCCGAGGATCGGGGTGACCGAGGCCATCTCGACGACGTCGGAGAAGGCGAGGGAGCCGGCGACGCCGACGCCGACGCCCACGACCGAGCTGATGAGCGGCGTGACGGCAGGCAGCAGTGCCCGCATCATGATCAGCAGCACGAGGCCGGCGATGGCCACGCCCACGATCTCGCCCACGCCGATGAGGCCTTCGGTCGTGGCGGCGATCGTGGCGGAGTAGTCCACCTCGACGCCGGGGATGTCGGCGGCGTCGAGCATGTCGGCGATCTCCCCCTTGGTCGACTCCGGCAGGTCGAACATCGTCTCGTCGAACTGGATCGCCGCGAGCGCGGTAGCGCCGTCGGGCGACACGACCCGGATCTCGTCGGCGAGGCCCATGAGGGCGGCGCCCTCGTCGAGCTGCTGCGTCTGCTCGGCGATCTGGGCGCGCCCCGCTTCGATCTCCGCGGCAGCGGCGTCCAGCTGTGCCTGCTGCTGGTCGAACTGCGCGGCGGCCATGTCGTAGAAGCCCGCCGCCTGGGCCTGCGCGATGGCGGCATCCAGCTGCTGCTGACCAGCCGTCAGCTGGGCTTGGGCGGCGTCGAGCTCGGCGAGGCCTGCCTGCAGCTGCTCGCGACCGGTCTCGAGCTGCGCGGTCTGCGCCGCGCGCTGCGCCTCGACCTCGAAGGGATCGGTGACGGCGGCGACGCCGTCGACGTCGGCGACATCCTGAAGGAGCGCCGACACCGCGCGCTGCTGCTCGTCGGTCAGTTCCGCGCCGTCGTCTGCGGTGAACACCGCCGTCGCACTCGCGCCGGTCAGGTCCGGAAACGTGTCGGAGAGCTGGTCGTTGACGCGCTCCGTCTCGGTCCCGGGAATGCCGAAGCTCGACGCGAGCGAGCCGCCGAAGGTGAGGAAGGCGCCGCCGGCCAGGCCGAGCACGATCAGCCAGCCCACGATGACGGTCCAGGCGCGCCGTGCGCTGAATCGGCCCAGGCGGAAAAGGAGTTCGGCCACGGAGGGACCCTTTCGACAGAAGGAGAGGAGGTGTGGCAGCGGGCCGGTATCCAATCTATGCGCGAACCGGTGCAATAGGATTCCGACGTGTCCAACCCCGATGCTGCGACGGCTCACTACTGGTACCGCGACGGTGACGACGATCGCCAGCGCCGTGCCGTGGAAGTGCTGCAGGCGTTCCGCGTCTATCGAGCCGCCGAGCTGGCGATGCGCCGACGTACCCGCGAGGCCATGTCGATGGGCGAGAACGAGCTGCTCGTGCTGCGTTACCTGCTGAAGGCCGAGGCTGAGGACCGCCGGGTCTCCCCGTCCGAGCTGGCGCGTTACCTGGCGGTGTCCACCGCCTCGACGACGGCCATCATCGACCGCCTCGAGAAGTCCGGTCACATCGTGCGCAGGCCCCACCCCACGGATCGCCGCAGCATCCACGTGATCGCCACGGAGAAGTCCGACCAGGAGGTGCGCGAGACGCTCGGCACCATGCACGCGCGCATGATGGATGCCGTCCGAGACATGACGCCCGAGGAGAGCCGCGCCGTCATCGAGTGCCTGACGCGGCTGCAGGACGCCGTGGACCAGGTGGAGCCGCACGAATAGGCGGATCTGGACTAGTTACTCGGCCGCGGAGTTACCCGTCGAATTGACATTCGCCTGCTCGCGGGCGACGTGAAAGCATGGGCGAGTGAACGACGCGAGATCCGCTCCCGCCGACGGCGCCCTGCTGCAGGTCGACGGCGTCGTGGTGGTCTCTTTCACCGCCGCGGCATCGCGGCTCGCCGCCGAGTTCCCGGGAATCACCAGCGCGCGCATCGAGGCGCTCCTGGTGAGGGAATGGGACGCGTTCTGCGCCGGCCGGCCCCTCGTGATCCCCGCCGCGGTGGAGGATGGGGCGCGGGAGATGCTCGGCGAGCCCCCCGCCTGAGCCTGTGATCGCCTCGCCGCGCCGCTAACTTTCTCCACGTGCATTTCGCTAGACAATCTAGTAATCTGGCGAGCTAGCAATGCGGGGGGATAAGGAACACCATGGGTGATCTGTACTACGGCATGAACGCGGCACGCGTGGAGATTCCCGATCGTCTCCTCGCTCACCTCAAGGTTGTCATCGCGACCAAGCTCCGTCGCGGCGAGAGCTTCACCCTGTCGTGGCAGCACGCTCCGGATGAATTGGGGGGTCGCAGCACGATCTGGCTGCAGCCCTCGATTCCGCTGCGCTTCGTCTTCGATTCCGACGAGCCCGAGGTGCTCAACCCCGACGTCATCCGCGATCTCGCCACGGCGGCGAACTCTTCCGGCGGGCTGTCCGTGGACCTGACCGACACGGTGCCGGAGCCGGTGATCGGACCGGTACGCTGACCGCATGGGGCGATTCATCTACGA
The DNA here is from genome assembly GCF_024626565.1 of Microbacterium sp. zg.Y909. NCBI lineage: Bacteria > Bacillati > Actinomycetota > Actinomycetes > Micrococcales > Microbacteriaceae > Microbacterium > Microbacterium sp. zg.Y909. The sequence continues at coordinate 7,766 of NZ_JANJFJ010000029.1, read as the reverse complement.
CACGGTCAGCAACTCGGTGGAGGTCGAAGACCGCACCCTCGCGCACCTGCGGATCGTGTTCATGAACAAGCTGCGTCGCGGCGAGCCGTTCATGTTCGACGTCGACGCAGGAACCGGCAGCGACCGCCGCAGCTTCTGGATCCACCCCGCTGTTCCCCTGCAGTTCCTCTTCCACGGCAGCCGCTCCCCGCGGATCAACCGCGTATGGGTGGAGGCCCTCATGCAGGCGGCCAGTGGGCCGAACGGATTGAGCGTGGTGCCCGAGCCCCGCGAAGACGCGGTGCTCGAAGAGGGCTGACGTCCCAGCGCGGCAGCTAGGCCTCGGGTCCGCTGCCTGCCGGCGTCGGATCCAGCTGTTCCGGCACGAGCATGATGCCGCCAGAGGAGTTCGCCGAGTTGGCCAGCTCCTCCACCCACGCGCGGCTCAGGACCGCCGGCTCCGGATCGTCGAAGACGAAGCGCAGCGGAATCGACGGGTGCACCCAGATGGTGCTGCGGCCGCGGGGGTCGTCATCGGCGTGGCGCCACGAGACGGTGAAGCTCTCGCCTCGGCGCAGCTTGGTGGCAATGACCACCTTGAGGTGCGCCAGCGCCCGGTCCTCGATCGGGATCGCCGTCATCTCGCCGCCATAGAACATGGTGCCCACGGCGCCACCATACCCAACAAGGGCGCGTCAGCGCACGTGCCGCCGTTTGTCAAGACCGCACCGCGTCGCCGGGTCGCGAGGCAAGGTGGTGGGGACAACCGAGGAGGTGTCCCCGTGCGTTATCCCTCAGAAGAGCCGAGTCCGGCCGAGACCGAGGCGAAGGCAGCAGCGCTCTTCGCCGAGCTTCCCGAATTCGACGTGGTCGACGGCGAGCTGCTGCCGCGGGTGCGACGCCGCCTCCCGCGCCGCTAGTCGGGCGACGAGCCGAGCTGTCCCCGCAGGGCGACGACCGCATCCCATACCGCGTCCGCGGTCTGCCGTTTCGTCCCCGCGGCCTCTCCGACGACGGCGCCGCCCTCTCCGACGATCACCACGGCGTTCCGGGTCGACTCGAACCCCCGCTCCCAGCCCACTTCGTTGAGCACCAGCAGATCGACGCCCTTGCGCTCCCGCTTGCCGCGGGCGCGTTCCAGCCGTTCGACGGCGTCGGCGCCGGTCTCGGCGGCGAACGCCACCACGGTCTGCCCTTCGCGGCGGTGGGCCGCCAGGCCGGCGACGACGTCGGGGTTCTCGACGAGTTGCAGCGTGAGGGTGCCGTCCCCGTGCTCCTTGGTGAGCTTCGCGGTCGACACCTGCGCCGGGCGGTAGTCGGCCACGGCTGCCGCCATGACGAGCACATCGGCGTCTGCTGCCTCGTCGCGCATCGCCTGCTGCAGCTCGCGTGCGGTGCCGACCGGGCGGATGCGGATGCGCCGGTCGGCGGATGCCGGAGCCAGCGCGTCGCCGTCGACGTGGGCGGTCACCAGGATGACCTCGGCCCCGCGCGCCACGGCTGCCAGTGCGAGCTCGACACCCTGCCGACCGCTCGAACGGTTGCCGAGGAAGCGCACCGGGTCCAGCGGCTCGCGGGTGCCGCCCGCGCTGACGACGACCCGCAGCCCGGCGAGGTCGGTGCGCGCCCGGGCGATCGCCATGGCGGACGCGAAGATCTCGTCCGGCTCGCTCATGCGCCCCTGGCCGGAGTCCGTGCCCGTCAGGGCGCCGGCCCCGGGGCCGATCACATGCACCCCGCGCTCCCGAAGCACCGCCATGCTGTGCTTCGTCGCGGGGTGCTCCCACATCTCCGTGTGCATCGCCGGGGCAACGACGACCGGTGCCCGGGTGGCCAGCAGCGTGGTGCCCAGCAGATCGTCGGCGAGCCCGGTCGCCATCTTCGCGAGGGTGTGGGCGGTGGCGGGTGCGATGATGATGAGGTCGGCGCGCTGACCGAGAGCGACGTGGCGCACCTGGGCCACGTCGTCGTGCAGCGAGGTCGTCACCGGGTTGCGGCTGATGGCTTCCCATGTGGGCCGGCCGACGAAGCGCAGCGCGGCGTCGGTGGGGACCACGTGGACGTCGTGACCGTCAAGCACCAGGAGACGCACCAGATGCACGGACTTGTAGGCGGCGATGCCACCGGTCACTCCGACCACGACGAACACGGCTCGATTGTCGCATGTGCGCGGCGCGTGGGACGGCGAAGGGAGACACGCGGATGTGCACGGTGATCGTGGCGGTGCCCGAGTCCTCGCGTCAACCGGTGCGGCTGATCGCCGTGCGCGATGAGGACCCCGACAGGGAATGGGACGGGCTCGGGCCCTGGTGGGTCCAGCAGCACCCGGGGGCGATCGGTGTCAGGGATCGCCGCGCGGGCGGTGCATGGCTCGCGGCCGATCCGCAGCGCCGGCGGCTCGCGGTCGTGCTCAACCGCGAGGACCTCAGCGCGCGGCCGGACGACGAGGTGACCACCCGGGGCGCCCTGGTGCTGGAATCGATCGCGGGACGCTCACCCGAAGCGGTCCCGACCACACGGGGGTTCAACCTCGTCGAGGTGGGCCCGGAGGGCGTGAGCGTCGTCTCGTGGGACGGCCTGGCCCGGCGGGAGCAGCGGCTCGAGCCCGGCATCCACATGATCGCCCACGACGACGTCGACGACCGGCGCACGGCCCGCATCGACGCGTGGCTCGATCGCTTCCGCGCGGCGGGGCCGCCGGCGGGCGCGTTCGATGAGTGGCTTGCGGTGCTCGACGAGGCCGCAGCGCTGTCGCCGCAGGATGACCGCGCCATCATCCGCGACAACCGCCCGTTCGGGTACCAGACGCTGTCGCTGCTGCTGTGCACGGCGTGCGTCGGACCGGACGGCGTGGAGGTGCACTACGGCGCCCTCGACCGCCCGGGGGTGTGGCAGCGCGACGCGATCGGCGCCGCCTGATCAGGCGAGCGTCGTGGGGTCGCGCAGCAGCGCGTCGAACGCCGCCTCTGCCGCGCCGACGAGCAGCCGGTCCTCGGCCAGCAGGGCAGGGCGGATCTCCAGATCCTCCGCGCACGCCGGCATCGCCTGGGCTCGCACCGCCTGCAGCAGCCCGTCGAGGTCGGGTCCGGCCAGGGTCGCGAGGAAGCCGCCCAGCACCACCACCGAGGGGTTCAGCACGTTGACGGCGTTCGCCAGGGCTGTGGACAGGATGCGGCGCTGCCGCGCCACCTCCTCGGTCACCGACGGTGACGTGCTGGTGTGCAGGACCGCGGCGAGCGTCGGCTCGTCGGCCGACGCCAGGCCGGCCACGGCCAGCAGGCGCGCGCGGCTGACCTCGTCTTCGAGCACGCCCGCACCCGCCCGACGGTCGGTGACGTTGGCGATGCCGGGGCGGTTCTGCCCGAACTCCCCGGCGTAGCCGCCCGCGCCGCCCACGGCCATCCCCTGCACGATCAGGCCACCGCCGATGCCGCTCGCGCCGCCGTTGAGGTAGACGAGGTCATCCACCCCTCGGCCGGCTCCGAAGAGGTGCTCGGCGATGACGCCCAGCGAGGCGTCGTTGCCGACGGTGGTGGGTAACCCCGTGGCCCGGGCGACGAGGTCGCGCACCGGGGCGTCGGTCCAACCCAGGTGAGGCGCGGTGCGGACGAGACCGTCGATGGCGCGCACGAGGCCCGGAACGGCGAGCCCCACGGCGACGATCCGGGCCGATGCCAGTGCATCGCCGCGCCACTGTGTGATGCGCGCGGCGAGCAGGCCGGCGATCTCATCCGGGGTTGCGAGGTGGTCCAGCTCGATGCGGTCTCGCAGGCGCACAGTGCGGTCCAGCCCGATGGCGGCGATCTCGAGCGCGTCGACCTCGGGGTTCGCAGCGATCGCCACGACGTCGGGGGATGCCGCGACGACCGGTGAAGGGCGGCCCACCCGTCCGACGGCGGCGGGTGCCTGCTCGACGACGAGCGCGCGGCGGGCGAGTTCGGAGACCAGGTCCGCGATGGTGGAGCGGTTGAGTCCCGTCGTCTCGGTGAGGGTCGCGCGGGAGAGCGGCCCCCCCTGATGCACCAGGCGCAGCAGGCGGGACAGGTTGCGCTGCCGCACGCCGTCGCCGGGTATGTGGGAGTCGGTCACGGCACCACCCTAGGTGACGGCGGCGGCGCGCACCGGGAGGGCGGAGCCCGAGAGACTACGCCCGCCACAGGGGTGCGTCAACGGGGAGGGAAACGTTGTCGAAAACGTTTGACGGGTTGCCGCGCCCTCGTTACGGTCGGACGACCTCGCGGGGGTGACCCCGCACATCGGGACTCAAGGAAGAGGTCGCACGATGCAACATTCACCATTCCGCCGCGCTCGCGCCGGAACCGAAAGGCGCGGCATAGGTCGCCCAGCGGGAGGCGTCGCCGTGGCGGCGGCGCTGGCGCTGGCCATGACCGGGCTCGTCTCGCCGGCGCAGGCCGCCGAGACGTATGACGTGGAGATCCGCGTGACCGGCGGCGGTGAGACCACCGGCGCCGGGACGTACGCTGCGGGCGAGACCGTGCAGCTGGACGCCACGCCCGCAGACGGCAACGTCTGGGGCGGCTGGACGTCCGAGCAGCTCGACTGGCTCCGGGCCCGCCTGGACACGTTCACCATGCCGGCATCCGACGTCGTCATCGACACGTCGTTCCGGCCACAGGCGAGACCCCTGAAGGAGGTTTACGACGGGCTCTTCCAGATGGGCAACATCTGGTCGGGACCGCAGACGTACGAGGCGGGCTCGCCGGCGTCGGAGCGGATGGAGCGCGACTTCGAGGTGATCACGGCGGAGAACGCCATGAAGCCCGAGTCGCTGCTGCCCAATGCCAACATCGACGACACCACCGGTGACTTCACGTTCAACTGGGGCCAGGCCGACCAGTTCGTGGACGACACCATCGCCCGCGGATCCACGGTTCACGGCCACGTGCTGGTGTGGCACGGACAGTCGCCGCCCAAGCTGAACTCCGGCACCACGGGCGGCACCCGTGAGCTGGCCCGCGAGAACATGCGGGAGTACATCGAGGAGGTGCTCACGCACTTCAGCGGTCGCGTTCCCACCTGGGACGTCGTCAACGAGGCCTTCGTCGACGGGCTGGACTCGTTCGACCCGGCGACCCAGAACTGGCAGGACTTCCTGCGCGGCGGCCCGAACGGCGGGCAGTCGAACTGGTACCAGGTCTACGCGGAGGGGGCGGACGCCGCAGCGGGGGAGACCCCCGGCGACTTCATCTACGACGCGTTCGTGTTCGCGCGCCAGTACGGTCCCGAGGTCAACCTGCAGTACAACGACTTCAACATGTTCCAGTCGGCAGGCAAGGGCCGAGCGGCGATCACGATGGCCAAGGAGCTCAACGCCCGGTATGCCGTCGATCACCCTGAGGACCCTCGGCCGCTCATCGAGACCCTCGGCATGCAGTCGCACAACTACATCAGCCAGACGTCGGCCTTCGCGTGCGGTGACCGCACCGAGCTCGGGGGTCTGATCGACGAGGATGCCGAAGGCTGGCAGGCGGGCGCGTGCTCGAACGCCGCGTCGGTAGAGGCGACGATCCAGCAGGCCATCGATGCCGGCCTGAAGGTCGCCATCAGCGAGCTGGACCTCTTCGTCTGGGAGGCGTGGAACGCCGAGCCCGAGACATCGGACGCGGCGAACTACCGGGACCTGAACGACCCTGAGGTGCGCGAGCGCATCTCGCGCGGCGAGTTCACCTACTGGGTCGACAAGATCTCGCACCGCGCCGAGCTCGAGGAGATCCAGGCGCAGCGGTTCGCGGAGTACTTCTCCGTGTACACGAAGTACGCCGACGATATCGACCGGGTCACGTTCTGGGGCCTGAACGACCAGCGCAGCTGGCGTGCCACCCACAACCCGCTGCTGCTGAACGGCGACTGGTCCGAGAAGCTGGCCATGTGGGCGGTGTCCGACCCCCAGGGCTGGTACGACCGCGACGCGGCAGACGGCGACGGGATCGTGGTCGAGGCCACCGTGCCCGAGGCCACCGAGCCCGGCACCCTGGCCATGACCGTCGCAGACCACGGCGACGCGGTGACGCTCGAGGGCGGCCGCAACGCCGGCGACCGGCTGCGATTCACCGGCACGCTGCCCACGATCACCGTCACCGACTCCCGCAACGACGAGCAGGCGGGCGGCGGCGGGTGGTCCACCTCGGGCCAGTCCACCTCGCTCGTCGCCGGTGAGCGCACGCTGACCGCCGACTACCTCGGCTGGACGCCCAAGGTGCTCACCCCGCGCCCCGGCGTCTCTGCCGGAGCGTGGGTCGCAACGGCGCTGAGCGATGGGCCTGGTCTGGCCACCGCACAGCGTCTGGCCGCAGCCACGGACGACGGCAGGTACGGGTCGACCGAGCTGAGCGCCGGCCTGGTGCTCGACGTGCCCATCGGCACGCCTCCGGGCACCTACCGCGGCACCCTCACGGTGTCGCTGTTCCCGGTGGACTGACACCGGGACACGCAAAGGGGGGTGGACGCCGGCCCGACGGCATCCACCCCCCTTCTGCGTGCGTTGCGGCTTACGGCCGTGCGGCCTCGGGGGCGGGCGCGGATGCCACGGCATCGGCCACGGCGGCATCGATGCGTGCCTGCATCCGCTCACGGGACCGGCGCCGCTGACTGCGGATCACGAAGAACGCGAGCACGAGCAGGGCGAGGAGGGCGAGCTGTGCCCAGGGGATCGTCCAGACGGTGAACGTCGTGGATGCCGTCTGGGTGGGAGCGGCGATGTCGTCCTCGCCCACGACCACGGGCGTCACGGTGATCTCGCCCCAGCCGAACACGAGCGGCCAGCCGGTCAATGCCACGCTCGCCGGTGCGCTCCGGCCCGGAAGGACCTCTCGGATCTCCTGGGTCGCGCTGGTCGCACCGAGCCCGAATGCTCCTTCCACGCCGACGACCGTCGTGGCGCCGAGTCTGACGTTGCCGTCGTTGGCCAGCGTGTATCCGACCTGCACGGTGCCCGGGGCGAACGGATTCCACGAGGGCTGCCACGTGGCCGTCACCCCGGCGGGGGTGATCGCGGCGACGACGTCGCCCGCGACGCGGAGATGCACCCGGACGCCGACCCTGCTGGCCATCTGCACGGCGTCCCCGTCGGCCTGCACGAACTCGGCGACCACGCCCGCGGGGTGGTCGCCCGGGGAGGCATCCGCAGGCACGCTGATCGTGACGGGGATGGTCACGGCTGCCCCGGCATCCAGGGCGACGACCTGTCCGCCTCCGGGGCGCGGGGTGGAGCCCTCGACGGCCGCGACGCTGATCCACGACCCGCCGTCGACGGGCGTCTCCTCGGGGGGCAGCAGGTCGAAGTCGCCGCTGTCCGAGATGATCCCGTCGCTCGCATAGACGCCGAACGACGCCGGCTGCGCGCTGAAGTTGGTGACCGTGACGAAGTCCTGGGCGCTCGATCCGGGGTCGATGGTGTGCCGCAGTGAAACCCGCGAGTTCGGGCCGTTCGCATCGGCTGGCTCGATCGACCAGGTTGTCGCGCCCTCGGTGCTCTCGGCGGCAGCCGCGGTGGGAGCGAGGGCGAGAGCCACCACAACCGTCGCAGCGAGGAGCGAAACGGTCTTGTTCACGGGTGCCCTTCGGTCGGAGTGCGCAGTGTAAACGTGACCCTAGGACGGGCCATCGGCACGGTCAACGTACCGGACCCCGGCGGGAGGCGGATGGGCTGGACGCGGCCTCCGTTCCGGTATACGTTGTCGTCAGCAACATTTAGCGCCACCAACGAAGGAGCGTCATGCCCACCCCCACCCGCGACGACAAGTTCTCGTTCGGCCTCTGGACGATCG
>NZ_JANJFJ010000253.1:0-6418 GCF_024626565.1 Microbacterium sp. zg.Y909 | reverse complement strand
GTGAGCGAGTCGGATGCCTTGTCCTCGCGCTCCGCCTCGGCCAGCAGGGTGTCCTCGAGGCCGTCGTCGTCGCCCGACTCGCGGTCCAGCGCGTGGTCGCGCTCGCGCTCCATCTCATTGGCGAGGGCCAGCAGCTGCGGCACGTGCGGCAGGAAGACGCTCGCCGACTCGCCCCGGCGGCGAGCGCGCACGAAACGGCCGATCGCCTGGGCGAAGAAGAGCGGGGTCGACGCGCTCGTGGCATAGACGCCGACCGACAGCCGGGGCACGTCGACGCCTTCCGACACCATGCGCACCGCGACCATCCAGCGCGACGTGCCCTTCGCGAACTCCTCGATGCGACCGGATGCCGCGGGGTCGTCCGAGAGCACGACGGTCGTGGGCTCGCCCGTGATGTCGCGGAGGATCGCCGCGTACGCCCGTGCGGCGGTCTGGTCGGTCGCGATGACGAGGCCGCCGGCGTCGGGGACTTCCTGCCGCACCTCGCTGAGTCGCCGATCGGCGCTGCGCAGCACCGCGGGGATCCAGTCGCCCTGCGGGTCCAGCGCGGTGCGCCAGGCCTGCGAGTTGATGTCCTTCGTGTTGTCCTGGCCGAGGTGCGCCTCGTACTCGTCGCCGGCCTTGGTGCGCCAGCGCATCTGTCCCGCGTACACGAGGAACAGCACCGGACGCACGACCCCATCGGCGAGGGCACGCCCGTAGCCGTAGTTGTAGTCCGTGCGGGAGAGCCTGATGCCCTTCTCGTTCGGGTGGTACTCCACGAACGGGATCGGCGCGGTGTCACTGCGGAACGGGGTCCCCGACAGCAGCAGCCGACGGGTCGCCCGCTGGTAGGCCTCGCGCAGCGCGTCGCCCCAGCTGAGGGCGTCACCGCCGTGGTGCACCTCGTCGAGGATCACCAGGGTGCGGGCATCCTCGGTGAGGCGCTGGTGGACGGATGCCTTGACCGCCACCTGCGCGTAGGTCACCGCCACGCCGTGATAGTGCCGGGCGGGCGAGACGTGGCGGTTGCTGAAGTTCGGGTCGAGCCGGATGGACACGCGCGCCGCGGCATCCGCCCACTGGGTCTTCAGATGCTCGGTCGGGGCCACCACGACGATGCGGTCGATGATGCGCCGGCGGAGGAGCTCGGTCGCCAGGCGCAGGGCGAAGGTCGTCTTGCCGGCGCCCGGCGTGGCGGCCGCGAGAAAGTCGCGGGGGCCTTTGCCGACCCCGTCGGGGCCGTCCATCGCGAAGTACTGGTCGAGCGCTTCGGCCTGCCAGGCACGCAGTCGCTGGGCCGTTCCCCAGGGGGCGCGCTGCGGGAACGACGGCGAGAGGTGCTCGGCAGCGAAGCTCCCGAAATGCTCCTGCTGCTGTTCATCCACAACGGTCCAGCCTAAACGAGGCAGCGCAAGCTAGCCTCGAAGCTGGTTCAGCCGAGGAGGCCCCATGCCCGATACCGACACCGACCCCGACTCCCCCTCCGACTCCGTGACCGACTCCCCAGATCGTCTCGCCGAGTACACCCCGAACCCGACAGAGCATCCCTGGCGACGCATGGTCGCGATCGGAGACTCGTTCACGGAGGGCATCGGCGACCCCGACCCCTCCTCCCCCGGCGGACACCGCGGCTGGGCGGACCGCGTCGCCGCCGTGCTCGGCGCCCAGGTCGACGACTTCGCCTACGCCAACCTCGCCGTGCGCGGCAAGCTGATCGGCCAGATCGTCGACACCCAGATCGAGCCGGCCCTCGCGCTGAAGCCCGACCTGATCACGTTCTCGGCCGGCGGAAACGACGTCATCCGCCCCGGCGGCGATCCCGACTCCGTCGCCGCACAGTTCGAGGATGCCGTCGTGCGGCTCACCTCCTCCGGAGCCACGCTGCTGGTGTTCACCGCCATCGACACGAACTTCACGCCGGTGTTCCGCGGCATCCGCGGGCGCGTCGCGATCTACAACGAGAATGTCCGGGCCATTGCCGAGCGCTACGACTGCGTCGTGGCCGACCAGTGGGCGCTCAAGGAGGTGCAGGACATGCGGTTCTTCGACGACGACCGCCTGCACTACAACACCCTCGGTCACCACGAGGTGGCGCGCATGGTGCTGCGCGCGCTGAACGTGCCGAACGACCTGCAGCCGATGCAGCCGGAGCCACTGCCGCCCCGCACCTGGCGGGCGGCACGGGTGAACGACTTCGTCTGGGCTCGGGAACACCTCGTGCCGTGGGTGCTGCGGCGGGTGCGCAACCAGTCCTCCGGCGACCACATCACGGCGAAGCGCCCCGATGCGCTGCCGGTGCGGGCGGTCCCGCGCCTGGGAGACCTCGCCGCCGAGTAGGCGGACGCTGGGGGCGCGGGCCGGGCCGCGCGGCCGGGACGTCGCAACTCCTCAAGAATCGCGACGTCGCGGCTCGCTGACCGGGTTCCGACCCGGAACGAGCCCGTTCTTGAGGAGTTAGGCGCGCCGCAGCGCCGCAACCGCCAGTGGAAGCGCCGCGACCCGCGTCAGCGCAGGGCCCAGAGGGCGACGGCGCTCGCCGCTGCGACGTTGAGCGAGTCGACTCCCCCGGCCATCGGGATCGTGACGACGGTGTCGGCGGCTTCGAGCGCGCGGCGGGACAGCCCGTCGCCCTCGGCACCGAGCATGAGGGCGACCCGCTCCGGCCGGGCGGCGACGAAGTCGTCCAGCGTCACCGCGTCGTCGGCGAGCGCGAGCGCCGCCAGGTGGAAACCGTTGTCATGAAGGATGCCGCCCGCCTCTGGCCACTTCGGCAGCCGCGTCCACGGCACCTGGAAGACCGTGCCCATACTCACCCGCACGCTGCGGCGGTAGAGCGGGTCGGCGCACCGGGGAGACACGAGCACGGCGTCGGCACCGAGCGCGGCGGCGTTTCGGAAGGCGGCACCTACATTCGTGTGATCGACGATGTCCTCGAGCACGACCACGAGACGTGCGCCGGCGATGATGTCCGCCACCGGCGGGGCGACGGGGCGGTGCATCGCGGCGAGCGCGCCGCGGTGCACCTGGTAGCCGGTGAGCTGCTCGGCGACCTCTGTCGGTACGACGTACACGGGCGCGTCGCCGGCGAGGTCCCGGACGTCGTCGACCCACTTCTCCTGCACCAGGATCGACCGCGGCCGATGCCCCGCCGCGATGGCCCGGCCGATGACCTTCGCCGACTCCGCGATGTACAGGCCTCCGGCGGGCTCCAGCACGCGTCGCAGCGCCACGTCGGTGAGGTCCCGGTAGTCGGCCAGACGGGGATCGGCGGGGTCTGCGACGTGCTCGATGGGCATTGGTCCACTCTCCCACGCGGCGCGATGGCGGACCTGTGCGCGACCCATGCCCGGCTGACCGTAACCTCCCGGCAAACTGGCACGCCTAGAATCGGCCGGGTGACCCCGGTGCTCCAGCTCGACGCGCCGACCGAGCGACTGGTCGGCCAGGCCGCCGACGTGCTGCGCGGCCGCAAGATCGCGGTGCTCACCGGCGCCGGGGTGTCCACCGATTCCGGAATCCCGGACTACCGCGGCGAGGGCGCCCCGGTGCGCACTCCCATGACCGCGCAGCAGTTCCTCGCCAGCGAGGCCGCCCGCCGACGGTACTGGGTGGGCAGCCACCTGGGATGGCGCGCTTTCGCCGCCGCCTCCCCCAACGCCGGCCACGCGGCCCTCGCGAGCCTCGAGAGCGCCGGCATCGCCACCGGCGTCATCACCCAGAACGTCGACGGCCTTCACGTGCGCGCCGGCAGCCGCCGCGTCGTCGAGCTGCACGGCACCATGCGCCGGGTCTTCTGCACCCACTGCGGCCAGGTCTTCGACCGACGCGACCTCGCGGTGCGGATCGAAGCCGACAACCCCTGGATCGACGTTCCCGCCGACGTGCTGCTCGGCCCCGACGGCGACGTGCTGCCCGAGACCGCCGACGGATTCCGCGTTCCCGACTGCAGCGTCTGCGGCGGCATGCTGAAGCCCGACGTCGTCTTCTTCGGCGAGTTCGTGCCCGTCGAGCGGTTCGCCGAGGCCGAGCAGCTCGTGCGCACGAGTCAGGCACTGCTCGTGGCCGGCTCGTCGCTCGTCGTCAACTCCGGGGTACGCCTGGTCGAGCGCGCGCGCCGGCGCCGGCTGCCGGTCGTCATCGTGAACCGGGGCGAGACGCGCGCGGATTCCAAGGCGACGGTGAAGATCGACGGCGGCACCAGCCCCGTGCTCGCAGCGCTCACCGACCTGCTCGCCGAGTCGGGCTGAGGGTCGCGGCACCGCGCCGACGACCGCCGAATCCCCGAATCGCACCAGTCGTCTCCGAGCCCTCTCCCGGATGCCGCGGTTAGGCTCGTCGGGTGACTCTGCTGACCCTCGTGCGCCACGGTGAGACCGACTGGAACCGCGCGCGCCGCATCCAGGGTTCCACCGACATCCCGCTCAACGACACCGGACGAGAGCAGGCCCGCGAGGCCGCCCAGCGGCTGCAGGAGCGCCTGACCACCGGCTCACCCGTCATCGTCGTCAGCAGCGACCTGTCACGCGCGCGCGAGACCGCCGAGATCATCGCCGACACCCTCGGTGTCGATCCGCCCCGCACGTACCCGCAGCTGCGCGAGCGCGCCTATGGCGAGGCGGAGGGCGTGGATGCCGCGGAGTTCCTGGAACGCTGGGGCGACTGGCACAGCGCCGAGGTGCCCGGCGCCGAGCCCTGGCCGGCACTGCGCGCCCGTGCCCTGGCGGCGCTGCAGCAGATCGCGCGGGACGTGCGGCACACGACGGCACCGGCGTCGGCATCCGTCATCGCCGTCGCCCACGGTGCGCTGATCCGCGAGATCATCCGCCACGCCACCGGGGGCGAGCTGCCCCCCGTCGGCTTCCGGCTGCCGAACGGGTCGAGCTATGACCTGCTGCTCGAGCGCGATCGGCTTCGGCTGCTTTCGGGCGTCGGCCCCGTCGTGGCCGGCTAGCGTTCGGTGCGGTGCAGCAGTGTGCGCGCGTGGCGCAGCACCGGCTTGTCGACCATGCGCCCGCGGTAGGTGAAGACCCCGCCCTCGTCCTCGGCGGCGCGCAGCACATCCCGAGCCCACGCGCTGTCCTCCGCCGTGGGACGGTAGGCGGCGCGGATCACCGGCACCTGGCTGGGGTGGATGCAGGCGGTGGCGGCGAAGCCGCTCGCGGCGGCATCCTCCGCCTCGCGGGCGAGCCCCTTCGTGTCGGCGATGTCCACGTGCACGGCGTCGATCGCGGCCTTGCCGCGTGCGCCCGCCGACAGCAGCACGTGTGCCCGCGCGTGGCGGGCGACGTCACGGTATCGCCCGTTCGGCTTGCGGCTCGACGTGCCACCCAGCGAGGCGACGAGGTCTTCGGCGCCCCACATCAGCGCCGAGACGTTGTCAAGCGCGGCGATGCGCTCGGCGGCGGTGACGCCCCGCGCCGTCTCGCACAGCGCGACGACGGTGTAGCGCGGGTCGATCCGGCCGATCCGCTTGGGTGACTCGGCCTTCGCGACCATGATCGTGCGTACGTCGGTCTGCGACAGCGTCGCCAGGTCCGCCTCGAAATCGGGCGTGCCGACCGGGTTCACCCGCACGATGACCCGCGCCGGGTCGAGGTCGGCGTCGATGAGGGCGCCGCGCGCGGCCGCCTTGTCCACCGGGGCCACGGCGTCCTCGAGGTCGATGATGGCGCCGTCGGCCCGCGCGAGCGCCGACGCGAACCGCTCGGGGCGATCGGCGGGGCAGAAGAGCAGGGCGGGGCCCGCCGAGAAAGCGGTCACGTCGTTTCCTCCTCGTGGTCACGGCTCCACATCAGGGCCGTGCGGGTCGCCGTCGCGACCACCTCGCCGTCTTGGTTGCGCCCGGTGTGGCGCATGGTGACGATGCCCTGCCCGGGACGCGAGGCCGACGGCCGGGCGCCGATGATCTCGGTGTCGGTGTAGAGCGTGTCGCCGGGGAAGAGCGGGGCGGGAAACGCGATGTCGGTGAGTCCGAGCTGAGCGACGAGGGTCCCCTGCGTGAGCTGGGCCACCGACGAGCCGATCATCGTCGCCAGCGTCCACATCGAGTTGATGAGGGGACGGCCGAACGGCTGCGTGGCGGCGTACGCCTCGTCGACGTGCAAGGCCTGCGCGTTCATCGTGAGGCCCGAGAACAGCACGTTGTCGGCCTGCGTGACCGTGCGCCCGGGGCGATGGCGGTAGCGCGCGCCGACCGTGAACTCCTCGAACCACAGTCCCCGCTGCACGATGTCGGGCGCGCCGGCGGGGGTGTCGGTCATGCCGTTCACGCTACCCCGAGCGCGCGGGCGATGACGAGCAGCTGCACCTCGGTGGTCCCCTCCCCGATCTCGAGGATCTTGCTGTCGCGGTAGTGGCGGGCCACGGGGTACTCGTTCATGAACCCGTTGCCGCCGAAGATCTGCGTGGCGTCGCGGGCGTTGTCCATCGCCGCCTC
>NZ_JANJFJ010000252.1:0-6421 GCF_024626565.1 Microbacterium sp. zg.Y909 | reverse complement strand
ACACGGGTTCGAATCCCGTCGCCACCTCCACTCAGAACTGAACAGCCCTTACGGGCGCGATTGGCGCAGCGGTAGCGCGCTTCCCTGACACGGAAGAGGTCACTGGTTCGATCCCAGTATCGCGCACCACCACAGAACCCCCCGGGAGACCGGGGGGTTCTTGCTTTTCCGCACGCGGGAGTTGCTCAGCGCAGCATGCGCGCCTCGGTGATGCCGGGGATCGCCGGGTCCGTCTTCTCCACCCCATCGAACGCGAAGCCGTTACGCCGGTAGAACGCGATGGCGCGCGGATTCTGCGTCGCCACCCAGAGCGAGGCGGGCATTGCCCCCAGGGCCGCATCGAGCAGCTCCTGCCCGACACCGGATCCGTGATGGGCGGCGGCGACGTAGATCGCGCACAGTTCGCGCTCGCGCGGCGGCGCCTCGTCGGGCTCGCTGCGACCGGGGCCGATCCACGCGAAGCCGATGAGGGCGCCGTCGAGCTCGGCGACGCGCACCGCGTGTTCCGGTCGGGGTTGAGCCAGAAGGTACTCCCACATCCGCTGCCGCCCGTCGGCGAACGCGTCGGTGAAGAAGCCCTCGGGGAGGAGCCGGCTGTACGTTTCCTGCCAGGTCGAGACGTGCAGGGCGGCGAGCGCCCCGGCATCCGCACGACGAGGTTCACGGACGGTGAAGGACATGCGCCCATCGTGGCATCCCGCCTTCCCTCCCCGTCGGGCGCACCCTGGCGAGCCCCGGACCCCGGGTGTACTGTCCGGGCGATGAGGACCCCTGCCTACGACAAGGTGAGGTTCGCGGGGTACGCGATACCCACCACCCCGGACGACATCATCGCGTTCGGCGACCAGCGCGGCCGGGGCGCGATGGCGGGCACCTACCGGGCAGCCGATGACCTCCTCGCCGATGTGCGCGGCCGCGCGGCGGTGATGAAGGCCGCGGTGGACCTGACCCGTGGCGCCCTCCCCGATCTCGGTGACCCTTCCGTGCTGAACGTCTTCGTGGCGCCGGAGTTCTTCTGGCACGGCCCCCTCGGTCCCTACGTATCCACCCCCGGCGGACGCGACCCGGCCGAGATCGTCCTCGAGGTGCTCAGCGAGCAGTTCCCCGCATCGCAGTACCCGCACTTCCTCCTGGTGCTCGGCTCGGTGATCACCGCCGAGGTCGCCGACATCAATGCGGTCCTCGACTCCGTCGACGCGCGCACCCGCACCGACATCGTGCGTCACCTCGGTGAGGCCTGGCGGCGGTCGTCCGGGGTCATGCGCGGTGTGATCTTCGACATGATGGTCGACTTCATCCGAAGCGCCCACGCGTATCCGCTGGTGCAGGTGCGCAACCGCGGCCTGGTGATCAGCTCCACGCCGGTCGACGGCATCGTCTCGGCGCTCGGGGCGGGCGCATTCACGACCCAGAAGCACTATGACTCCAACGAGGACTTCCTCCTCTGGGAGACCGCCGGTAAACCCGCTGTCACCGAGGCCATGGCGGCCTACCCCGGGCTGGATCTTTCCGCCGGGGACTTCAAGACCCACGCCTCCGATCCCCGCGCCATCTTCGCGGTACCGGACGACCGCACAGCAGTCAACGTGGCGGTGGAGGTGTGCCTGGACCACGCCGACCGCCGGCTGCGGAAGAGCAGCGCACGCAGTCCCTGGCCTCGGCCCGACGACGGCCTCGACCTGCACCTCGTGCCGTCATGCGGCATGCAGCTGCACGCCCCTGCCGTCGCCGCACGATCCGGGGGCTGGGCCTTCAACTGCGACGGCCAGTACCCGCTGGGCCACCTGGGCACCGAGGGTGTGCGTCGGCAGGGCGTGGTCGCGGGCGTGGAGTGCGTCTATGCCGACTATGTCGACTCGGCAAGCCCGGCGCACGCCGCGCACACCCAGCTGGCGCGGGTGCGCACCGGACCACTTCTCCCCGACGAGAACGTGTCGGGCGCGATGGATGCCACGTTCATGCCTCCGCCGCAGGTGACCGTGGACATCCTCCCGGTGCCGCCCGTCGTCGAGGTCCGCGGATTGTTCGCCGGCGGAGCCGGCGCGGTGCACATCTACGGCAGGACCGAGCCGATGCCGCTGCGAGGGTGAGCTCCGCAGTCCGCGACAGGTCGCGCCGTGCTCCGCCGCCAGGCTGGGTGCGTTGTCGGTTGAGATGGCCTCGTCGCGCTGTCCAGGGCCGCTGGCGATCGCAGCGCAGGTGCCTTCCCTCCGGGCGGCCGGATCACTATCCTGGCGCCAGCTGATGCTGGGGGGCACATGGTCGGTGGGGCGACGATGGCGGTGGGGGCGGCGTCCCCGCCACACTCGGCGAGCCCGGGATTCCGTGCAGACATCCAGGGCCTGCGCGCGGTGGCGGTCGTCATCGTGGTGGTCGATCACGCCTTCCACTGGCCAGCGGGCGGGTTCCTCGGCGTCGACGTGTTCTACGTCATCAGCGGGTTCCTCATCACCGGCCTGCTGCTGCGCGAGCTGGAGACGACGGGGTCGATCTCACTGCGGGGCTTCTATGCGCGCCGCATGAGGCGCATCGTGCCGGCGGCGGTCACTGTGCTCGCCGTCACGGTGGCCGCGGCGTTCGCGCTGTGGTTCCTTCCGCGCGCGGTTCAGACCTTGCTCGACGCGCTCAGTGCGCTGCTGTTCGTCTCGAACTGGCACTTCATCGCCCTCGGGACCGACTACCTGCAATCGACGGGCCTCGTCTCGCCCCTTCAGCACTACTGGTCGCTGTCAGTCGAGGAGCAGTTCTACGCGGTATGGCCACTGGGCATGCTCGCGTTGTTCGGGGTGTTCCGGGGCTCGCGTCGCGCCCTCATCGCGGCGATTGTCGTAGGGATCGCCGTGAGCGCCGCGTGGGCGGCGTACCGCACCCTGACCAACCCGATCGACGCGTACTTCGACTCGCTCGCCCGCGGGTGGGAGCTCCTCGCCGGCGCCCTCATCGCCGTCGCAGGCACCGCTCCAGCCGGCATGAAGCCCCGGGCCCGGACAGTCGCTTCGATCAGCGGTCTGGCGCTCATCGTCGCCGGCGCCGTCTTCGTCTCGGCCGACGCGCCCCTGCCGTTTCCCGCGGTCCTGCCCGCCGTCCTGGGTGCCGCGCTCGTGATCTGGGCCGCGGCGCCGAGCGGACGGCGCAGCGTGCTGGGCAACCCCGTCGCACAGTGGCTCGGCGATGTCTCGTACAGCCTGTACCTCTGGCACTTCCCGGTGCTGATCTTCGCCTGGTCGATCTGGGGAGAGGCCCCTGTCGTCGCGGTGCTGTGCGTCCCGGTCATGCTCCTGCTGTCGGAGCTCACACGACGCTACGTCGAGAAGCCGGCGCTGCGAAGCCGCTTCCTTTCCGGGTGGGCGCGTGCACGCAACGTCCGACCCTTCCAAGTGCGCGATGTCGCGGTGGGAATCGCCGTCTTCGCCACGATCGCCGTTCTTTCCGTCGGAGCGCTGCGCGGCCCCGCGATGACGACGACCGCCGGCGCGCTCGCCGACGGTCTCCGGATCGCCCACCTCTCGTCCGACGCCGGTGCCGTCGACACCGCCGCGCGCCGGATGGCGATCGAAGACGCATTGTCTGCGGCGGAGTGGCCAGACGGCATCCGAGCGCAGCTGGACGTGCTCTACCCGTCGCAGCAGACGGTGGCGATGCAGCAGCACGATCCGGGATGCCTCAACGACGTGTTCGAACGGAGTGCTACCAGGGTGTGCCGCGGCGCCTCGGAGCTGATGCTGGTCGGCGACTCCGTCGCACTGTCGTGGCTGCCTACCGTGGAAGCCGCCTATGGCGAGCGAGCAACCGCGGTGGGCTTCGCCAACTGCCCCCTCATCGATGTGAGCGTCGCCGACAGGCGCAACACCCCGGGGCACCGCGACGCCTGCGACGCTCGCCGCGATGAGATGCTCGACCTCGTCGCGGCAGGCCACCCCGAGGTCGTGTTCACCTCTTCGTCGGAGGGCGCTCTGGGCAACACAGGTCTGCCCCTCGCCGAGGCCGCGGAGGCATGGGAGGCGGGCGCGCGACGGACCTTCGAGCGCCTGCGCAGCGTGCCCTCGGTGCTGGTTCTGAGCAACCCGCCGCTCACGGCGGATCCGGCAGGCTGCGCCACGCGCATGACGTCGCCCGAGGAGTGCACCAGTGCGGTCTCCGATGTCTACGCGGCGAAGCTGGCCGCAGAGGTCCGCGCGGCCGCCGATTACCCGAACGTCACCGTGGTCGACACGCAGGAGTGGTTCTGCGCCCAGGACCGCTGCCCGGTCTTCGTAGACGGTTTCGTCGTCCGCACGGACGGCATCCACCTCACCGACGCAGCCGCGATCGAGGTGGCGGGACTGCTGCCGACGAACGGGCAGACCGACCCGGAAGCCATGCCGGCGGGGGGATAGGCTCACCGCATGGCTCACCTCGTCCTCACCGTCGTCGGCGATGACCGCGCCGGACTCGTCCGCGCGTTGGCTGACATCGTGGCCGCGCACGGCGGCAACTGGGAGCGCAGCGAACTGGCCGAGCTCGCCGGCGCCTTCGCCGGCGTCGTCATGGTCAGCGTTCCCGACGCCCAGGAGATGGCGCTCACCTCGGCCCTGCGGGGTCTCGACGGTCTGTTGCGCGTCACGGCACACGCCCCCGTGGATGCCGCAGCATCGTCGGCCGACAGTGGCAGTCGGGTCACCTTCAGCGTGCTGGGCAACGACCGCCCCGGCATCGTCCGCGACGTCACCGCGACGCTCGCCGCGCTCGGCCTCAGCATCGACATGTTCACCAGCGCCACCCTCGATGCGCCGATGGCAGGTGGCACGCTGTTCGAGGCGACCGTCGACGCGCGCGTCCCGACCGGCGTCGAGGTCGCCACCGTCGTGTCCGCGCTGGAAGAACTCGCCGGCGAGATCCAGGTCGACATCACGGTGGGGGAGCGCTAGCAGATCTCGGGCGCTGCGGGACTTGGCTACGATCAAGGGACCGCAATCCCACGGAGGTAGTGAATGTTCATCCTGTACGCGCTGTACGTGGTGCTGTTTCTTCTCGGCTTCTACCTCTTCGGGTTGTCGTTCGCGATCGACTCCGACCCCAGCGGGTTCATCTTCGCCGCCGGCGTCATCGCCGTCTCGCTGGCCCTCGCCTTGATGGTGCACGCGCCCGGCACGGCCCGCCGCCAGGACTCCTGAGCCCCGCTACAGCGCCAGCGGCAGCACCGCGAGCCCGACGATGACCGGCGCCGCCACGGCTCCGCGCAGCATGTAGCGGCGCCATGGCACGTCGATGCCGTCCGCTCGCAGGCGCTCGTGCCAGAGCAGGGTCGCCAGTGACGCCCACGGCGTCACGAGCGGTCCCGCGTTCACACCCACAAGCAGAGCACCCAGACGCGCGGGGGAGTCGGCGACCGATTCCAGAGCCAGGTACGCGGGCAGGTTGTCGATCGCATTGGCGCCGATGAGCCCAGCACCGGCGACGCGCAGCAGCTCCACGACACCGTCACCCGCCCCCACCACGGGGCGCAGCAGCTCGGCGGCGCCCCAGGACTCCAGCGCGCCGACGGCGAGGAAGAGCCCCGAGGCGAAGACGACCAGCTGCCACGGCAGCAGCCGCAGCCCGAGCGCACGCGGATTGCGCCAGCCGTGGACGATGGCGAGGGCGACCGCCGCGGCCAGAGCGGGCTGCCACGGCGGCAGGCCTGAGATGAGCATCGGCAGGAGCACGACGACGATCACCGATGCGGCGCGCAGCAGCACCGGGTCGGAGACCCGGGGCGCCGGGGACGGCGTGTAGCGCCCTCGCAGGTCGCGCCGGTGCACGACGAGCAGCAGCAGCACCGTCACGACGACCGCCACGAGCGCCGAAGGCCACATGAGCGCCACGAAGTCACCCGGACCACCGGTCCCGATGCGATGCGCGGCGAGCAGGTTGGTGAGGTTCGACACCGGCAGCAAGAGCGAGCCGGTGTTGGCCAGCCACACCGTCGTGAAGGCGAAGGGCAGCGGGGCGAGTCCGTTCGCCCGCGCGACGGCCACCACGACCGGGGTGAGCAGCACCGCCGTCGTATCGAGGGAGAGGAAGGCCGTCACGATGACGGCGAGCCCGACCACGGCAAGCCACAGCACGATCGTGCGTCCGCGAGCGAGGCGTGCGAGCCGCGCCGCCACCACGTCGAACACGCCCGCCGACGCGGCGAGCTCCGCCACGATCGTCACCGCCACGACGAACAGCAGGATGGGCCAGACGCGGTCCGCGACCGCCAGCGCATCGGATGCCGGGAGCACGCCGAGCGCGACGGCGGCCCCGCCGAGCAGCAGGAGGACGGCACCGATCACGGCGAGCTTCACGGCATCCATCATCGCGGTCCGCGCACCCCACTAGAATCGTGCCCATGGAACTGAGCCGGACGACCGCTGCGAACGTCGTCGCGGCCTCCGGCACGCGAACGCTTCAGGCCTGA
>NZ_JANJFJ010000251.1:0-6459 GCF_024626565.1 Microbacterium sp. zg.Y909 | reverse complement strand
CCGGTGGCGAGGTTCACCCGCATGCCGAGCAGGCGGTGCCCCGGGCTGCCGCCGAGCGTGGGGATGAACAGCACCTGCAGAACCGCGAAGATCGACAGGATCAGCAGGGGTGGCGCGGAGTAGTCCCCCGACGTGGCGAGCGTGATCGCGATGGCGATGATGTAGGCGCTCGTGTAGTCGATGAAGAGCGCTCCGACGCGACGCCCCAGCGGGGCGATACTCCCCGGTCCGTCGGCGGGAAGACCCAGCCGCTCGCCGGGATAGACGTTGTCGACAGGCGTTTCGGGCACGTATCAAGCCTAACCGGCTCCACGTAACACGCCCGAAACACGGGAGATACTGCAGGGCAACCCCCTCGGGATAGGTTCGATAGTGCCCGTCCCGACGGGTCCCGACACAAGCCCCACCTTTGGAGAGCGCATGTTCCGTGATTCATCAGAGGTGCTGAAGTTCATCCAGGACGAGGACGTCAAGTTCCTCGACATCCGTTTCACGGATCTTCCCGGTGTCCAGCAGCACTTCAACATCCCCGCATCCACGGTCGACGAGGAGTTCTTCACCGTCGGCCAGCTGTTCGACGGATCGTCGATCCGCGGCTTCGCGAACATCCACGAATCCGACATGCAGCTGATCCCGGATGTGTCGACGGCGTACCTCGACCCGTTCCGCGAGGCGAAGACGCTGATCATGATCTTCGACATCTACAACCCGCGCAACGGCGAGATCTACGCCAAGGACCCCCGTCAGGTCGCCAAGAAGGCCGAGAAGTACCTCGCCTCCACCGGCATCGCCGACACCGCGTTCTTCGCGCCCGAGGCGGAGTTCTACATCTTCGACGACGTGCGCTACGAGGTGAAGCAGAACTCGAGCTTCTACCACGTCGACTCCGAGGAGGGGGCCTGGAACTCCGGTCGCGTCGAAGAGGGCGGCAACCTCGCCAACAAGACGCCCTACAAGGGCGGCTACTTCCCCGTCAGCCCCGTCGACAAGCAGGCCGACCTGCGTGACGACATCTGCCTGCGGCTGATCGACTCGGGCCTTCACCTGGAGCGCTCGCACCACGAGGTGGGCACCGGCGGTCAGGCGGAGATCAACTACCGCTTCGACACGATGGTGCACGCGGCCGACGACATCCTGAAGTTCAAGTACATCGTCAAGAACACCGCGCTCGAGTGGGGCAAGGTCGCGACCTTCATGCCCAAGCCCCTCTTCGGCGACAACGGCTCGGGCATGCACACGCACCAGTCGCTGTGGCTCGAGGGCAAGCCGCTCTTCTACGACGAGAAGGGCTACGCACAGCTCTCGGACCTCGCCCGGTGGTACATCGGCGGCATCCTGGCGCACGCACCCGCGCTGCTGGCGTTCACCAACCCGACGCTGAACTCCTACAAGCGTCTGGTCAAGGGCTACGAGGCGCCGGTCAACCTGGTCTACTCGGCCGGCAACCGCTCGGCTGCCATCCGCATCCCGATCACGGGCTCGAACCCCAAGGCCAAGCGTGTCGAGTTCCGTGCGCCGGACGCCTCGGGCAACCCCTACCTCGCCTTCGCGGCGCAGCTGATGGCGGGCCTGGACGGCATCCAGAACCGCATCGAGCCGCACGAGCCCGTCGACAAGGACCTCTACGAGCTGCCGCCCGAGGAGGCCAAGAACATCCCGCAGGTGCCGAACTCGCTGCTCGACTCGCTCGAGGCGCTGCGTGCCGACCACGAGTTCCTCACGCGCGGCAACGTGTTCACGCCCGAGCTCATCGAGACGTGGATCGAGTACAAGATCGAGAACGAGATCAAGCCGATCGCGGCCCGCCCGCACCCGTTCGAGTACGAGCTGTACTTCGGCGTCTGACGCACCAGCGCACACAGGAGCCCCTCCGGGTCACGGCCCGGGGGGTTTCTGCTGTCTGCGGCGGCATCACGGGCGGGTGGGGACGGGTCCTGGGTCGTCGCTGTGCACAACGTCGGCAATCTCCCGCCTGGGCGGCCTCTCCGGTCAGGTTTTCGCCGCCGGGCGACCCGGATCGGCGACGGTGTGCGCGTCGGGCTGCGGCACCTCGAGGGAGCATGCGCAGGCCACGCTCGCGCACGCGCGTTGTGGCGTCTCCAGCGACACCGTCGGCGGGAGCTCAGCGGATGCCGTTGCGGGCGCTGCGCCGCTCGATGAGCACGGTGTCACGCCAGCTGCCGGTGTGCCGGCCGGCACCGGCGCGCGCGATGCGTTCGCGGCGACCCACGATGCGGAACCCGGCCGCTTCGTGCAGGCGCAGGCTCGCGGCGTTCTCGGGGAAGACGCTGGCCTGGATCGTCCAGACGCCCGCTGCCTCGGCGGCGTCGATGAACGCGCTGAGCAGCAAGCGGCCTACGCCGCGCGCGCGGGCGGCGCGCAGGACGTAGACGGAGTGCTCGACGACCCCGCGGTACGCCTCACGCGCCGACACGGGCGCCGCCGCGGCCCAGCCGAGCACTCGGCCGTCGTCGTCCACGGCGACCAGACGCATCTCGGGCAGCTTTCCGGCGTCGAAGTCGTGCCATGACGGCACACGGGTCTCGAACGTCGCCTCGCCGTCCTCGATGCCCTCGCGATAGATCTCCGCCACCTCGGGCCAGTCCCCCGGTGTCATGGCGCGGATCGTCGTCACGGACCCACCCGACTCCCGTGCTGCGTTCATGATCCCCACTCAGCCGTAGAAGAGCTTCTCGAACACGCGCCGGGCACGGCGGGCGGCGCCGAGGTAATCCTCTTCGACCTGTGTCGCCGAGCGGGGCGGATACTCCAGCAGCCGCCCGATGCCGTCCAGCCGCCGGCGGTCGGTGGGCAGGATGTCACTCGTCTGACCCGACAGCAGGGTGTTGGCCGACCGCAACCGGCTGGCCAATCGCCACGCGTGGGCGAGACGCTCGGCCGCGGCCTGCGGCACGAGACCGGCCTCCACGGCGGCGGCCAGCGCCGTCATCGTCGAGGTGGTGCGCAGCCCTGCGATCTCGTGCCCGTGCTGCAGCTGCAGCAGCTGCACCAGCCACTCCACGTCGCTGAGCGACCCGGGGCCGAGCTTGAGGTGCCGGGATCGGTCAGCGCCCTGCGGCAGACGCTCGTTCTCGACGCGGGCCTTGATGCGTTTGATCTCCCGCACCGCCTGCTGATCGACGGATGCCCGATAACGCACCGCATCGGCCATCTCGGTGAAGGCGGCGATGAGCTTCACGCTGCCGGCCACACCGCGTGCGCGCAGCAGAGCCTGCGCCTCCCACGACACCGACCAGCGGCGGTAGTACTCCTCATACGCCTCGAGCGAGCGCACGAGCGGGCCGTTGCGCCCCTCCGGGCGGAGGTCGGCGTCGAGGTCCAGCGGAACCCGGTTGTCCTCGGAGTGGGCGCGCAGACCCGCCACGAGCTTCAGCGCCAGCTCGTGCGCCCGCTGCGGGTCGACGCCGTTGGCGCGGTAGACGTAGAGGACATCGGCATCCGACCCGAAGCCGAGCTCCGCGCCGCCGAATCTGCCCATCGCGATGACCGAGAAGTCCAGCTCGTCGTCTTCGGGCGGCACGACCTCGCGGCGCACCGCCCGCAGCGTCGCCTGGATCGTGACCTCGGTGACGGTCGTCAACGCGTGGGCGATCTGCTCGATCGACAGATCCTCGAGCATGGATGCCATTGCCAGGCGCAGCAACTCCCTGCGGCGCAGCGCCCGCACGGCGCGCATGGCATCTTCGATGGTGCGGTGCCGGGCCTGTATCGCCCGCGCCTCTTCTTCGAGCACCACACCCGCGCGCGGGCGCAGCTGCTCGCCGGAATCGAGCCAGGCCACCGACTCGGGAATCCACTCCATCAGCTCGCCGACGTAGCGCGAGCCCGACAGCACGTGGGTGAGGCGTTCGGCCGCGCCCGACGAATCCCGCAGCATGCGCAGGAACCAGGGGGTGTCCCCCAGTCGCTCGCTGATGCGGCGGAAGGCGAGGAGGCCATAGTCCGGATCGACGCCGTCGGCGAACCAGCGCAGCATGACGGGGATGAGGTGCCGCTGGATGGCGGCCTTGCGGCTGATGCCGCTGGTGAGCGCTCCGATGTGACGGAGGGCGCCCGCGGGATCACGGAAACCGATCGCAGCGAGCCGATCGTGCGCCTGCGCGGGCGACAGCCTCTGCTCTTCGGCGGGGAGTGCCGCCACGGCCGACAGCAGCGGCTTGTAGAACAGCCGCACGTGGATCTCCCGCACCTCGCGCTTGACGGATTCCCAGAGGGTCCAGACCGCGTCGCCGGTTTCGGCCAGGCGCGAGGCGCGGGCGAGCTCGCGCAGGCCCTCGGGCGTGCGGGGCATGAGGTGGGTGCGACTCAGTCCACGCAGCTGCAGTCGATGCTCCAGCACCCGCAGGATGCGGTAGTCGCGGCCGAACACGCCCGCGTCGGTGCGCGCGATGTAGCCCTCGGCCACCAGCGCGTCGAGGGCGTCGAGGGTGCCCCGCTGCCGAATCGCTTCGTCGGCGAGCCCGTGCACCAGCTGCAGCAGCTGCACCGTGAACTCGATGTCGCGGATGCCGCCGGGGCCGAGCTTCAGCTGGTACGGGACGTCGTCCGCCGGAATGTGCTCGGTCACGCGCTCGCGCATGCGCTGCACGCTGTCGACGAAGTTCTCCCGCGCGGCGCTCGTCCAGATCTTCGGCTGCACCGCGGCGACGTAGCGCGCGCCGAGGTCGGCGTCGCCGGCGAGGGGCCGTGCCTTGAGCAGCGCCTGGAACTCCCAGCTCTTGGCCCACCGGTCGTAGTACGCCAGGTGCGAGTCGAGGGTGCGCACGAGCGCGCCCTGCGTGCCCTCGGGGCGCAGGTTCGCGTCAACCTCCCACAGCGGCGGCTCCGTCTCGACGCTGGAGACGCCGCGCATGGTCAGCACCGCCAGCCGCGTCGCGATGTCGATCACGCGGCCCTCGCCGAGGTCCGACACGACGGTGTCATCACCGTCGCCGACGAAGATCACGTCGACGTCGCTGACGTAGTTGAGCTCGCGGGCCCCGGCTTTGCCCATTCCGATGATCGCCAGCTGCGTCGCCGCCACGTGCTCCCGCGAGAACAACCCGGGACCGGTCGGCCCCGTCACCCGGGTGCGCGCCACGCACAGCGATGCTTCCAAGGCCGCACCCGCGGCATCCGCCAGCGCTGCGGCGACCGGGGCGAGCACCTCTTCGGGCGCGGGGCTGCACAGGTCGTACACGGCGATGCGCGCGAGCATGCGCCGGTAGCGCACGCGCAGGGCGACCCACGCCGCCTCGTCGCCCGCCGCGGCGAACCCGTCCACCGCATCCACCGACTGCAGCAGGCTCTGCCGCAGCTCCGTCGCGGTGGGAAGCACCTCGGCGGTCACCGGCAGGTGCGCGAGTTCCCCCGGATGCCGCAGGTAGAACTGGCCGAACCCCGTCGAGGCGCCCAGCAGGGTCCAGGCGGATCGCGCCGCGCCGCGCGGGGCGAAGAGCGCGCGCACCGGCTCGGGGTCGCGTCGTGCGATGCGGGCCAGAGCGTCGAGCGCGCCGTTCGGGTCGGCCGCGATCTCGGCGTCCGCGCCGATCTGGGCCCGGCTCAGGCCGAGGCACTCCTCCAGCTCACCGAAGAGCTGATCCGCTTCGGCGAGACGGGTGAACCCCTGTCGCGCCAGAGCGGTGAGAGCCGACGACCGTTCGCTCGTGGACATGGGCGCGGGGTTTTAGAGCATCTCCAGATTGCTCTTCAGCTCGAAGGGCGTCACCTGGGAGCGGTACTCCTGCCACTCGCGCCGCTTGTTGAGCAGCACGTAGTTGAACACCGTCTCGCCCAGCGTCTCGGCGACGAGTTCCGAATCCTCCATGCGCTCGAGCGCCCGGTCGAGGCTGGCAGGCAGCGGCGGGTAGCCGAGGGCACGGCGCTCGGCGTCGGTGAGCGACCAGACGTTGTCCTCCGCCTCGGGGGGCAGCTCGTATCCCTCTTCGATTCCCTTGAGCCCCGCTGCCAGCAGCAGCGCGTAGGCGAGGTAGGGGTTCGCCGCCGAGTCGATGCCGCGGTACTCCACACGCGAAGACTGCCCCTTGTTGGGCTTGTACATGGGCACGCGCACCAGCGCGGAGCGGTTGTTGTGGCCCCAGCAGATGAAGCTCGGAGCCTCGTCGCCGCCCCACAGGCGCTTGTACGAGTTGACGAACTGGTTGGTCACCGCCGCGATCTCGGGTGCGTGGTGCAGCAGGCCCGCGATGAAGTGACGGCCTGTCTTGGACAGCTGGTACTGCGCGCCGGCTTCGTAGAACGCGTTCGTGTCGCCCTCGAAGAGCGACATGTGCGTGTGCATGCCGCTGCCCGGCTTGCCGCTGAGGGGCTTGGGCATGAACGTGGCATACACGCCCTGCTCGATGGCCACCTCTTTGATCACGGTGCGGAACGTCATGATGTTGTCAGCGGTCGCCAGGGCGTCTGCGTACCGCAGATCGATCTCGTTCTGACCGGGAC
>NZ_JANJFJ010000250.1:0-6488 GCF_024626565.1 Microbacterium sp. zg.Y909 | reverse complement strand
GAGGTGGTGGGCGAGGCGTCCGACGGGCGCGAGGCGCTGGGAGTCATCCGCAGCACGCGTCCGGACGTCGTGCTGATGGACATCCGCATGCCGGTGATGGACGGGCTGACGGCGACCGCCCAGCTGCTGGTCGATCCGGTCTTCGACGGGGCGCCGCCGCGCATCGTGATGCTCACGACCTTCGACCTCGACGAGGCGGCCGCCCGCGCGATCCGGCAGGGGGCGAGCGGATTCCTGCTGAAGGATGCCGACCCCGAGTTCCTGCTCGCGGCCATCCGCACAGTGCACGCCGGCTCCGCCGTCATCGCCGCCGCCGCCACCCAGCAGCTGTTCACGCATTTCGCCGAGCCCGCCCGCGCGGTGCCGCCGCAATTCGCCTCTCTCACCGACCGCGAGAAGGAGATCTTCGCGCTCGCCGCCCGCGGGCTCAGCAACGCCGAGATCGCCGGTCGGGAGTTCCTCTCCGAGGCGACGGTGAAGACCCACATCAGTCGCATCCTCGCGAAGCTGGGCCTGCGGGACCGCGTGCAGCTGGTGGTCTTCGCGTTCGAGCACGGCCTGGCCTGACCGCGTTCGCGCCGGTGCGGCCCGCGGTCGCAGTGTTCGCGATCCTGCCATCGAGCCACAAAGTCCTTGTCTACACAGACAACTTTGCGGTACAAAGTATCCATGGCAACTGCAGCTCGACCACCGTCCGCCGACGATCAGCCGCTCTCCGCGCCCGAGATGCTCGCCCTGCTGGACGACCAGCAGCGCAGCGTCGAATCGCAGATGGCCGCCTTCGTGCCGGTGATCGTCGGGGCGTGGGGCGTCGCGTGGGTCGCGGGCTTCGGCGCACTGTGGCTGATCGACGGGCTCGCTCCGGCCTTCTCCCTCCCGGCGCCGGTGGCGGTGACCATCTTCGTCGCGCTGCTCGGCGCCGCCATCGCTCTGTCGACCGTCCTCGGCATCCGCTCCGGCAGGGGCGTTCGAGGCACCAGCGGCGACGCATTCACGGGCGCGGCGTATGGCGCGACGTGGATGATCGGCAGCCTGGCCGTCGCCGGCCTCGGACAGGGCCTGATCGCGAACGGCATGAGCAGCGCGCTGGCGGGTCTGTACTATCCGGCGGCCTTCGTGATCTTCAGCGGGGTGATGTACATGCTCTCCGCCGCCATCTGGCGGGCCGCGCCGATGCTGCTGCTCGGCGTGTGGATGCTCGTCGTCGGTGTGGCGGCCCCGTTCTTCGGCGCTCCCACCCACTACCTCGTGCTCGCCCTGGCAGGCGGCGGAGGACTGCTGCTCCTCTCCGCAGCATCCTTCGTGCACCTGGCCGGACTGCGGCGCAGGGTGACGCGGGCGGTGCGCAATGGATGAGCTCGATCCGGTCATCCATGCCCAGGCGCGGCTGCGCATCATGGCGGCCCTGGCCACCCTCACGCCCGACGACCAGATCTCGTTCCCTCGGCTGCAGGGTCTGCTCGAGATGACCGCGGGCAACCTGTCGACGCACCTGCGCAGGCTCGAAGAAGCCGAGTACGTCGTCATGGAGAAGACCCACAAGGGTCGCACTCCTGTCACCTATGTGGCGCTCTCGCGTCGAGGCCGTCGCGCCTTCGAGGACTACACCGACGCCCTCCGCGCCCTCCTCGGAGCACCGTCATGACCGCGCCCCTCGCCTCGTTCGACCGCGTCACGCGGCGCTACGGCGACCTGGTCGCCGTCGACGACGTCACCCTCGACATCCACCCCGGTCAGATCGTCGGGCTCCTCGGGCCGAACGGTGCCGGCAAGTCCACCCTCCTCGCAATGCTCCAAGGGCTCCGCCGGCCCACGGCAGGAACCGTCAGGCTCCGCGGTGGCGACCCTCGCGACCAGCGCCACAGGCAGAGGCTCGGCTCCACCCCTCAGGAGACGGCCCTGCCGGAGGCGCTGCGGGTGGGTGAGGTCATCGACTTCGTGGGCGGGCACTTCGCCCAGCGGGTGCCCACCGCGCAGCTGGCCGAGCAGTTCGGCCTCGCCGACCTGCTGCGGCGGCAGACGGGATCCCTGTCCGGCGGGCAGAAGCGGCGGGTCAGTGTCGCGCTCGCCTTCGTCGGCGCGCCCGACCTCGTGCTGTTGGACGAGCCCACCACCGGGCTCGACGTCGACGGCCGGCGGGCGCTGTGGGAGGCGATCCGCGCCCAGCACGCCGCGGGGGTGACGGTCGTCGTGACCAGTCATTACCTCGAGGAGATCGAGGCGCTCGCCGAGCGCGTCGTGGTCGTCGGGCAGGGGCGCATCCTCGCCGACGACGTCCTGTCCGCCGTGCTGCGCCGTGTGGGGCGCGCCCGCGTGCGGCTGCGGACGACCGATGCCGCCGCGGTGGCGGCACTGGAGCCCACCGCGCATCACGACCACGACGACGACGCCCATGTCTTCACCACAGCGGACGCGGACGGCTTCGTGCGGGCGCTCGTGCGCAGCGGCACCCCATTCCACGACCTGACCGTCCGTGGTGCCACCCTCGAAGAGGCGTTCCTGTCCTTGACCTCACCCGACGATGGAGCGACCCGATCATGACGGACACCACGCTGCGCCCGCCTGGACTGGCGCGCATCACCGCGCTGCACGCGAAGTACTCGATCATCGAGACCATCCGCATACCGATCGCCCTGATCGGATCGCTCGTGTTCCCCGCCCTCGCGCTGCTGTTCTTCGTCGTGCCCAACCGCGTGGTCGCCGACGACCCGGTGATGGCCACGCAGGCGGTGATCTCGCTGTCGGTGTTCGCCGTCATGACCAACGGGCTGTTCAGCTTCGGGCTGACCATCGCCGAGAACCGCGAGAAGCCCTGGGACCCGTATCTGCGCACCCTCCCCGCCAGCGGGCTGGCGCGCGTGCTCGCGCAGATCTGCTCCACGGGTGCACTGGGACTGGTCGCGATCCTCCCGGTCATCGTGGTCGGCGCACTCGCGACCGCGGCGACGGCGTCGCCGGTGCGTCTTCTCGCCGGGTTCGCCGCCCTCGCCCTCACCGCGCTGCCGTTCATGCTGCTCGGCACCGTGATCGGCTACACGATGCCGATGAAGGCTGCGATCGCGGTGGTGCAGATCGCGATGTTCGGCTTCGCCTTCGGGGGCGGGCTGTTCCTGCCGCCCGTGCTGTTCGCGGACTGGCTGGACTCGCTGTCGATGTGGTTCCCCTCGCGCCACGCGCGGGAGGTCGTGATCTGGGCGGTGCAGGGTGGAGACCTGCCCTGGTGGGCAGCTGTCGGTGCGATCGCGTGGACTCTTGTGCTGCTCGTGTTGGCGCTGGTCGTCTTCCGCCGTGACGAAGGGCGACGGTTCCGCTGATCGCCGGTCCGCGTGGATCATCCTCGCGATGTACGCCGCGGCAGTCTTGCGGCCGACGCGGCAACCGGGGGTGCGTCCGTAGCGTCGATGGCATGGAGATCACCACGACAGACCTGGGGCTCGCCGCCCGAGTGCAGGGCCTCACCAAGACCTACGGCCAGGGGGGAACCGCGGTGCGCGCCCTCGACGGCGTGAGCGTCGGCATCCGCCGGGGCGAGTTCACCGCGATCATGGGGCCGAGCGGGTCGGGCAAGTCCACGCTCATGCACATCATGGCGGGGCTGGATGCCGCGACCGCCGGCCGCGCCTGGATCGGCGACACCGAGATCACCGGGCTCAGCGACCTGGAGCTGACGGTGCTGCGCCGTCGCCGCGTCGGGTTCGTCTTCCAGTCGTTCAACCTGGTGCCCACCCTCGACGCCATCGGCAACATCCTGCTGCCCTTCGACCTCGACGGCCGCAAGCCGAGCGCCATCGAGCGGGCACGCATCGACGGCCTCGTCGAGACGCTCGGGCTCGGGGCCCGCCTCGGCCACCGCCCGCACGAGCTCTCGGGCGGTCAGCAGCAGCGCGTGGCGATCGCGCGGGCGCTCGCCACCGCGCCCGACCTCGTCTTCGCCGATGAGCCCACCGGCAACCTCGACTCGCGCAGCGGCCGCGAGGTGCTGGCGCTCCTGGCCACGGCCGCCCGCTCGCACGGTCAGTCGATCGCCATGGTGACGCACGACCCTGTCGCAGCCTCCCACGCCGACCGCGTGCTGCACCTGGCGGACGGCCGCATCGTCGCCGACAAGCCCCGGCAGAGCGCAGAGGAGATCTCGGCCTTCATGCTGGCCGCCGAGCTCGGCGGCGCCGGTGCGGATGCCGACGCGGATGCCGGGGTGCGGGCATGACCGCGGTCGTCGCCGAGCCCGGCGCGGGCGGCGGGGTCGCCGACCGCGCGGCGGGGCGCGGCTCCGGGGCCGCGTCGAGGCCGGCATCCGGTCGCCTGGCCTGGCTGCGCGAGCGGGGCATGGGCGCCACTGTGCTGGTCGCGGCGATCTCGGCCGCGTTCGGCGTCGCACTGCTGACGGCCACCGGCTACCTCGCCGCGGTGCTGCGGTCAGACCCCTACTTCGGCGACTCCGAGACACTGGCGATCGTCATCGGCATTCTGAGTGTGCTGCTGGTGGCGGTGGCGGTGTACGTAGGCGCGATGGTCACCGCCAACACGTTCGCGACGATCGTGGCGGGGCGCACCCGCACGATTGCGCTGATGCGGCTGATCGGCGCCTCGGCACGCGCGCAGCGTGCCGAAGTGGCCGGGCAGGGTCTCGTCGTCGGGGCGCTCGGCGCGTTCCTCGGACTCGCACTCGGGACGGGCGCGTGCATCGCGGCAGTGCCGGTGCTGGACCGGCTGGTCGGCATCGACAGCGGCTACGTCGTCGCGCAGCCGGTGCTGCTGCTGCCGACGCTCGCGGTGGCGCTGACCACCTGGGCGGCGGCGTGGGCGGGGTCCCGCCGTGTGCTCGCGGTCACGCCGCTGCAGGCGCTGGGCGGATCGGTCGAGGCGACGCGCGAGCAGGTCGCACGCCGGCGCGGCCGCACCGCCGTCGCGCTGGCCCTGCTGGGCCTCGGCATGGCGCTGCTCGCGCTGGGCGTGGCCGCCGGGTTCATCACACCGCTGGGCGTCGTGATCGCGTTCTTCGGCGGTCTGCTGTCGTTCACCGGGCTGACCCTCGCCGCACCCGTGGTCATGCCGCCGCTCCTGCGGCTGACCGCCCGCGCATTCGGGCGCTCCGTGCCCGCGAGGCTCGCCGCCGAGAATGCGCTCCGCTACCCGGAGCGGTCCAGCCGCATGGCGATCGGGGTCGTGATGGGCGTCGCCCTCGTGACGATGTTCGCGGTCGCGGCCGAATCCGTGAAGGTGCTGGTGGCGGCCTCGGCCGGCGGCGAGGTCGACCCGATGTTCGCGGGGATGATGGATTCGTTCGCGGGGGTGATGATGGCGTTGGTCGGAGTGAGCGCCGTGATCGCGGCGGTGGGCCTGGTGAACCTGCTGACCATCGGGGTCGTGCAGCGGCGGCGCGAGCTGGGGCTGCTGCGGGCCCTCGGCCTCAGCGCCGCCCAGGTGCGGCGCATGGTGCTGCTCGAGGCGGCGCACGTGACGGTGACGGCGCTGGCTTTCGGGCTCGTGCTCGGGATCGCCTACGGATGGGTGGGTGCGCAGTCGCTGCTGGGCTCGGTGCGAATCCCGCCCGACTGGTCGGCGCCGACATTCATCGCCCCTGCGGTGCCGCTGCTGCCGGTGCTCGTGGTGGTGGCCGCGACCGCGGTGCTGACGCTCGTTGCCGCCGTGGTGCCCACGCGCCTGGCCACCCGCGTGGCGCCGGTCGCCGCCCTCGCGGAGTAAGGCGTCAGGCCTCGGGGGCGGCCGCCTCGGGGGCGGGAGCCTCGGCCGCGGGCGGGTCGAAGGCCCACGTGCGCGCCAGCGTGCGCAGGCGGGCCGCCCGCCACTGCCAGACGCTCCAGAGCACCGGCCAGAGCGCGGGAGCGGCCGCCCCGCCGATCACCAGGCGCTCGCGCCACAGGGTGCGGTCGGGGTCGCCGGGTGCGGGCGAGACGGCCATCTGGTGGTCCCAGACATCCAGGGCCGACAGGGGTCCGGTGAGGGGGATGCCGCTGTCGCGCAGGATCCGCACCTCGCCGCGGGAATCCTCGGTGCGGCGGTCGCTGACGTGGATGAGCTGCTGCCCGAGGCCGACCCCGGCCGTGCGCAGCTGCACCGGCACGTCGGCTCCGGGCTCCAGCCGGGTCGGCAGGCCCGCGGCATCCATCGGGGTCATCTCGAGGAACGGACCGTAGAGCTCGGCAACAGCCCGGGGGGAGTGCAGCGCCCGCCAGGCGGCGTCGGCGTCGCAGTCCAGAACCAGCTTCAACAGGATGCGCATTCGGGTAGTCTTCCATCAGACGTTGTGGGAGCGCTCCCACGCCACGATGCGATCCTGAGGACACCGATGCCCACTAATCCCGCCACCGAGTCCGGCGACCGCTCCCACGCGCAGCCCCCCGTCGAGTCGGTCGCCCAGATCTCGGCGCTGCTGCTGGACACCGATCCCACGCTCGATCCCGAACTCGCCCGCGTGGCCCGCCAGGCCGCGGCCGAGGGTGCCGTGCTGCTGCGCAACGACGGCG
>NZ_JANJFJ010000249.1:0-6591 GCF_024626565.1 Microbacterium sp. zg.Y909 | reverse complement strand
CCCCGTTCTTCCCCTCGATCGAGATCGTCGAGGCTCACCGTGAGACCAAGGTCGATTCCCCCAGCGGCACCGCGGTGCGCACCGCCGAGCTGATCGCCGCCTCGCGCTCCCAGGTCGGTCCCGTCGAGTCGCCACACGTCGACCAGCGCGCACGCGGACAGCAGGTCGCGAGCGTGCCGATCCATTCGCTGCGCCGTCCCGGCGTCATCGCCCGCCAGGAGACGATCCTCTCGGGGCCGGGGGAGTCGCTGTCGATCGTGCACGACACCATCGACCCCGCCCGCGCCTACGCGCCCGGAATCCGGCTGGCCCTGCAGGCCGCACGGGACGCCCGCGGGGTGGTGGTGGGGCTCGACAGCTTCTTGGACATCGGCATCCGTCTTCCCGGCGCGGAATCGGCCGATGCGGGTATCGACGAAGGCGGCGTGCCCGGTCAGGTCGCCCGCACCACCGGCGCATGAGCGCCCGTATCGGCGTCGCCGTGATGGCGGTGATGCT
Organism: Microbacterium sp. zg.Y909; assembly: GCF_024626565.1. Lineage (NCBI taxonomy): Bacteria > Bacillati > Actinomycetota > Actinomycetes > Micrococcales > Microbacteriaceae > Microbacterium > Microbacterium sp. zg.Y909. The sequence continues at coordinate 6,093 of NZ_JANJFJ010000249.1, read as the reverse complement.
GGCGCTGTACATCGTGCTCGTCGCCCAGCGCGGCTGGCTGCTGCTGATGAGCGGCGAACCGGTCGGCGTCGCGATGGGCGTGGCCCTGTTCGCGCTGCCGGTGCTGGCGGCGTGGGGCCTGGGTCGTGAGCTGTGGTTCGGGGTGCGGGCCCAGCAGGTCGGACGCCGTCTCGAGGCCGAGGATGGTCTTCCCACCGAGACCGTCTCGGTGCGTCCGAGTGGCCGTCCGCTGCGCGAAGAGGCCGATGCGCTCTTCCCCCGCTACCGCGCGGAGGTCGAGGCGGCACCGGACGACTGGCGCGCCTGGTACCGGCTGGGCCTGGCATACGACGCGGCGGGCGACCGCCGACGCGCGCGCGCTGCGGTGCGCAAGGCGATCGCGCTGGAGCGCACGTCCCGCACCGCGGCCCGCTAGGCCACCCCGCCCGGCGACCGCCCGGCAACCGCCGCGGCTACGAAGCCAGCGCCGCCGCGACCGCCTCGTCGACGGTCTCATGCTCGAAGTCGAAGCCCGTCGCCTCCAGCGCCTGCGGCACGACGAACGAATCCGTCGTGAGCAGCGCCTCGGTCGCGTCCGGCCCGAGCACGAGTCGAATCGCCCAGGCGGGCGCACGCACGAGGTAGGGGCGGTTCAGCTGCACCGCCAGCGCGAAGCCGAGGTCGTTCGCGGTCGCCCGTGTGGGCCCCGACAGGTTCACGGGTCCTTCGACGTCGGCATCGATGAGGTGGCGGATCGCACGCACCTCGTCGTCGAGCGAGATCCACGGCCACGCCTGCGTACCGCGGCCGATCGGACCGGAGACACCCGCCCGAGTCAGCAGCAACAAGGGCTTGAGGACCCCCTCGCGGTGCACGACTGGCGCGGTGCGCAGCGCGACGACCCGGGCACGGTCACCGGCCGCGAAGGCTGCCGCCTCCCATTCGCCGCAGAGGTCGGCGAGGAACGTCTCACCCCGGCCGGCGGTCTCGGTGAGACGCTCACCGGGAGCGGATCCGTAATATCCCACCGCCGACGACGACAGGAAGGCGGGGGCGTCGTCGCCCAGGTCGCGCACGGCACGGGCGATTGCCTGCGTCGGCGTGATGCGGGACCACAGCATCTCGTGCTTGTATGCCTCGGTCCAGGGAAACCGCCCGATGCTGGCGCCGTTGAGGCCCACCACCGCGTCGGCGCCGGCGAGCACGTCGGGGTTCAGCGGGGAGTCGTCGGTAAGCCATTCGACCTCGTCGGGGGTCGCGGGCGCCCGACGCACGAGCGTCGTGACGGCGATGCCGTCGGCGCGCAGCGACTCGGCGAGCGCGCTGCCGATCAGCCCCGACGCCCCCGCCAGCACGACGCGTCGTGGTCGTCCCTGGTCGACCATGTCAGGCGAGGGTCGCCTCGAGGGTGATCTCGATGCCCGCGAGTGCGGCCGACACGGGACACCCGCTCTTGGCCTCTTCGGCGAGGCGGGCGAAGTCCTCCGGCGACAAGCCGGGGACGCTCGCGTTGACGTTCAGGTGGCTGCCGCGGATGCCTTCACCCGGGACGAAGGTGACCGAGGCGGTCGTCTCGATGCGCTCGGGGGGCGTGCCGTTCTGGGCGAGCGCGTTCGAGAGCGCCATCGAGAAACAGGACGAATGCGCGGCGGCGATGAGCTCTTCGGGGGTCGTCACCGACCCGGATCCTTCGCTGCGGGCCTTCCAGTTCACGGCGAACGGACCCTGGTGCGAGCTTCCGAGGTCCACCTCGCCCGACCCTTCGAAAAGTGTGCCCTGCCACGTGGTGCTGGCTTCGCTCGTGACGCTCATGGTGTCCTCCCGGTCGGCGGGGCGCCGGGCGCGCTCCCGGTGCGAGCCTAACGGGGCGGATGCCGCGGGGGAACGGCTGCGTGGCCGTCAGGCCGCGCCGGGGCGTGCTCGGCCCACGAGCCCGACCCGCTGCAGCAGCAGGTACAGGTGACAGCCGAGGCAGAGGCCGAACGCGGCGTTGAGGAAGCTGGCGACGAAGGCCGCCGCCGCGGCGACGGGCAGCGACCACGGCACGCCCGCCAGGTGCAGCAGCAGGCCGAGGGCGCACACGAAGAGCCCGACGCCCTGCGCGAACCGCGGCGGGCGCGGGTCCTCGAGGTCGGTCGGCGAGGCCAGCCGTGGCTTCACCAGCCTGCGGAAGAGCGCAGCCCAGGGCGCAGTGCGCGGTGACAGCACGCCCCACAGGAACAGCAGCGCCAGCACGAGCAGGGCGACGAAGCCCGGGTCACCGGCACGCTCGGCCACGGACGCCTGGGCGACGGCCCAGCCGGCGGGGGCGAAGACCTCGTCGGCCAGCGGGTGGTAGGCGAACCAGCCGAACGACGCGCGGGCGGTCGACATGCCCACCAGGCCGAGCAGCGTGGTCCCGAGCAGCAGGGCCGACGTGATGGCCGCCGCGAAGCGGGGACCGCGGGGGTCGATCCCGGCGGGCGTGCCATCCACGGGCCGGTTCACCTGTCGATGTCCGATGTCAACCGGGCGAGCTCGAGTTCGACCACGTGACGGGTGGGGATGCCGCCGAAGCGGGTCTGGATGGCACCATCCCCGTCGAGGATCAGCGTCGTGGGTGTCTGAAGCACGCCGAAGTGCTTGGCGATGTCGGGGCGGTGGGTGAGGTCGACGTCGAGGTGCAGCACCCCGTCGCGCTCGTCGGCGACGGCCGAGAGCGTGCGGTGCACGCCCGGGCAGCGGGAGCACATCTCGGTGCTGAACTGCAGCAGGGTCGCCGTGTCGCCCAGGCGCTCCGCGCCCAGCCGCTCGGGATCCACGACCTCGTTGGGCACGTGGTGCTGCGGCCGGCTCTGTCTCCAGCGGGCGAAGACGCCGACCCCGAGCGTCACCGCGAGCAGCGCGGTGAGGATGAGGAGAGCATCGACGGGGTTCACTACGGCTCAGGCTAGCCCTTCCGCATGTACCGGCGCGCGCGCTGTGGATAAGCTGCCGGCGGCGACCGCGGGTATCGTGGCAGCCGTGACCACGGCGATCCCCACCCCGTACGAGGACCTCCTGCGCGACGTGCTCGAGCACGGCACCCGCAAGGACGACCGCACCGGCACCGGCACCACGAGCGTGTTCGGCCGGCAGATCCGGTTCGACCTGGCCGAGGGGTTCCCCCTCATCACCACCAAGCGGGTGCACTTCAAATCCATCGCGTACGAGCTGCTGTGGTTCCTGCGGGGCGAGTCGAACGTGTCGTGGCTGCGCGAGCACGGCGTGACGATCTGGGATGAGTGGGCGGATGCCGACGGCGAGCTGGGCCCGGTGTACGGCGTGCAGTGGCGCTCATGGCCCACGCCCGACGGCGGCCACATCGACCAGATCGCCCAGATCGTCGACCAGATCCGCACGAACCCGGACTCCCGCCGCCTCATCGTCTCGGCGTGGAACGTGGCCGACATCCCGAGCATGGCCCTCGCGCCGTGCCACGCCCTCTTCCAGTTCTACGTCGCCGACGGCAAGCTCTCGTGCCAGCTGTACCAGCGCTCGGCCGACCTGTTCCTGGGCGTGCCGTTCAACATCGCCTCCTATGCGCTCCTGACGCTCATGGTCGCCCAGCAGACGGGCCTGGAGCCTGGAGAGTTCGTCTGGACCGGCGGCGACTGCCACATCTACGACAACCACCTCGAGCAGGTGCGCGAGCAGCTCAGCCGCGACCCGTACCCGTACCCGACCCTGCGTCTGGCCCGCACCCCGGAGTCGATCTTCGACTACCGCTACGAGGACTTCGTCGTCGAGGACTACCGGCACCACCCGGCCATCCGCGCCGCGGTGGCGGTGTGAGCGCGCCGATCGGCCTGGTGTGGGCCGAGGCCCGCGGTGGCGTCATCGGCGCCGACGGCGGCATGCCCTGGCACGTCCCCGAGGACCTCGCCCACTTCAAGGCCGTCACCGCCGGGGCGCCCGTCATCATGGGCCGCAAGACCTGGGAATCGTTCCCGGCGCGGTTCCGTCCGCTGCCGGGGCGACGCAACATCGTCGTCACACGTGACCCCGCCTGGGCCGCCGAGGGCGCGGAGCGCGCCGCGTCGCTGGATGCCGCGCTGCAGCTCGCCGACACCGACGCGGACGCCCCCGACCGCATCTGGGTGATCGGCGGCGGCGGTCTCTTCCGCGAGGCGATCGACCGCGCCGACCTGCTCGAGGTCACCGAGCTCGATCTCGACGTGGACGGCGACACGTTCGCGCCCGACCGCAGCGCGTGGCGCACGGTCGACACGGACCCGGGGGAGGGGTGGCACACGTCGCGCACCGGCATCCGCTACCGTTTCCTCACCCTCCAGCCGGCGTCGTAGGCTCGCCCCATGGCGAGGACGGCACTCATCACCGGCGCGAGCTCGGGACTGGGCGCCGAGTACGCCCGGCAGCTGGCTGAGCGCGGCATGGGTCTCGTGCTCGTCGCACGGGATGCCGATGCGCTCGCCGCACTCGCAGATGATCTCACCGCCTCGCACGGCGTGGGGTGCGAGGCGCTCGCCGCCGACCTGCTCGATCCCGATGGCCTCGCCGCGGTCGTCGCGCGGCTGGGCGACGAGGACCGCCCCGTCGACATGCTCGTCAACAACGCCGGCTTCGGGCTGCCGCTGGCCTTCGAGACCAACGACATCGCCGACGAGCAGCGCCACCTCTCCCTGCACGTCGCCGTGCCGATGGCGCTCATGCGCGCCGCCCTCCCCGGCATGCTGGCCCGCCGCCGCGGGCGCATCGTCAACGTGGCATCCGTCGCCGCGTTCACCCCGCGCTCCACCTACGGCGCCGTCAAGGGCTGGCTCATCAGCTTCAGCCGGTGGGCGAACGTCGCCTACCGCCCGCGCGGGGTGACGGTCACCGCGGTGTGCCCCGGGTTCACGCACACGAACTTCCATGAGCGCATGGGCATGGAGCCGGGGCGCGAGGGGGTGCCCGCGTGGATGTGGCTCGACGCCCGCGACGTCGTGGCCGAATCCCTCCGAGACGTCGCGCGCGGCAAATCCGTCTCGGTGCCGTCGCTGCGTTACAAGGCGCTCGTCGCGCTCACCCGCGTGCTGCCGGACCGCCTCGTGGTCGCGACGGCGTCGAAGGGCCGCTGATCAGGCGAAGCGCCCCAGGCGGATGCCGGCGTACGCGAGTGCGGCGACCGTCTCGCCGTCGGTGATGCGGCCGTCGGCGATCATCGCGAGCGCTTCGCCGAACGGCACCCAGTGCACGGCGTCGATCCCCTCCTCGGCCTGGGTGTGCGCGGCGTCCTGCACCGCGCCGATGCCGCGGGCGAGGAAGACGTGCTCGGGGGCGACGGCGATGCCGTTCAGCGCGCTCATCACACCCAGGCTCTCCCAGTCGGATGCCGTCACGCCCGCTTCCTCGGCGAGCTCACGGCGGGCGGCGTCCAGCGGGTCCTCGCCGTCGGAGCCGCCGGCGGGCACCTCGAGTGATGCTCCGACGGTGTAACGGTCCACCGCGACCAGGCACACGCGTTGTTCGTCGTCGACGGCGACGACGAACACGGCCGGATGCCGCATCTCGACCACCCCGTAGATGCCCCGTCCGGCGGGGCCGGTGACGGCGTCCTCCCGCACGCGGATCCACCTGTTGCCGTACACCTCACGGGTCGCTCGGGTCTGCCACGTCATGGCGCGACACTATCGGGAGCGCGCCGGTGAACCGATACCCTGGGAACATGACGCATCAGGCCAACCCGTTCGGACAGGTCCTCGTCGCGCTCGTCACACCGATGACCGCCGACGGTGAGGTCGACTGGCCGGCCGTCGAGAAGCACATGGACGACGTCATCGCCGCCGGCGCCGACGGCATCGTCGTCACCGGCACGACGGGGGAGACGAGCACCCTCACAGACCCGGAGAAGATCCGCCTCGTCGAGGTCGGCAAGGACGTCGCGGCCGGCCGCGCCAAGATCATCACCGGCGGCGGGTCGAACGAGACGGCCCACGCCATCGAGCTGTACAAGGCCAGCGAGAAGGCCGGCGCCGACGGCATCATGATCGTCACGCCGTATTACAACAAGCCCACCCAGGCGGGCATCCTCACGCACTTCCGCCTGGTGGCCGACGCCACCGACCTTCCGGTCATCCTCTACGACATCCCCGG
>NZ_JANJFJ010000248.1:0-6613 GCF_024626565.1 Microbacterium sp. zg.Y909 | reverse complement strand
CAGACCCATGTCCACCGGCGCGACGAGGGTGTTCGGAGCCGCGGCGTGGTTCTTCTCGTTGGCGGGGTTGCCTGCCCCGGAGAACATCTTCGTCTCGGTGTTGAGCTCGACGTGCACCTCGAACCCGAGAACGGGCTCGAACAGTTCGAGGGCCTTGTCGAAGTCCATCAGCTTTGCCTTGGCCATCAGCGGGTCCCTCCCAGGATCGGTGCGCGGTCCAGCAGCGGGCCACCCCAGCGGTCGACGAGCATCGCCTCCACGGCGGCGCCCACGCGATACAGACGGGCGTCCTCGCGCACCGGGGCGAGGAACTGGATGCCGACGGGCAGGCCGTCCTCGGCCGCGAGCCCCGAGGGGATCGAGATGCCCGGAACCCCCGCGAGGTTCGCGGGGATGGTGGTGACGTCGTTGAGGTACATCTGCAGCGGGTCGTCGATCTTCTCGCCGAGGCGGAACGCGGTCGTCGGCGCAGAAGGCGTCGCGATGACGTCCACCTGCGTGAAGGCCTCGTCGAAGTCCCGCTGGATGAGCGTTCGCACCTTCTGGGCGGAGCCGTAGTACGCGTCGTAGTAGCCGGCCGACAGTGCGTAGGTGCCGAGGATCACGCGCCGCTTGACCTCGGGACCGAACCCGGCGTCGCGCGTGGCCGCCATGACGTCCTCGACGGTGCCGCCGGGGACGTTCACGCGCATGCCGAAGCGCACCGAATCGAACTTCGCCAGGTTGCTGGAAGCCTCGGCGGGCAGGATCAGGTAGTACGCGGCGACGCCGTATTCGAAGTGCGGGGCGCTGATCTCGACGATCTCGGCGCCCTGGGCCTGCATCGCCTCGAGAGCCTCGTGGAACGATGCGGACACCCCGGCCTGGAAACCGCTGTCGGGGAGCTCCTTGATGACGCCGACCCGCAGTCCCTTGAGCACTTCGCCTCGGGCGCCCTCGCGGGCAGCCTCGGTGAACGACGGCCACCGGTCGGTGAGCGAGGTCGCGTCGTGCGGGTCGTGACCGGCGATGACGTCGTGCAGCAGCGCCGAGTCCAGCACGGTGCGCGAGACCGGCCCGACCTGGTCGAGGCTGGATGCCAGGGCGATCGCACCGTATCGGCTCACGCCGCCGTAGGTCGGCTTCATACCGACCGTGCCGGTGACGTGCGCGGGCTGGCGGATGGAGCCGCCGGTGTCCGAGCCGAGCGCGAGGGGCGCCTCGAAAGCGGCGACGGCCGCGGCCGAGCCGCCACCCGAGCCGCCGGGGATGCGGTCCAGATCCCACGGGTTGTGGGTGGGGCCGTACGCCGAGTGCTCGGTGGAGGAGCCCATGGCGAACTCGTCCATGTTGGTCTTGCCCAGCGGCACGAGGCCGGCGGCGCGTGAGCGCGCGACGACCGTCGCGTCGTAGGGCGACATGAAGCCCTCGAGGATCTTCGACCCGCTCGTGGAGGGCATGTCGGTGGTGACCAGCACGTCCTTGATCGCCAGCGGGACGCCGGCGACGGGGCCGAGCTGCTCTCCGGCGGCGCGGCGGCGGTCGATGTCCGCGGCGACGTCGAGCGCGTGGTCGCTGACGTGGAGGAACGCGTGCACGTCGCCGTCGACGGCGGCGATGCGGTCGAGATGTGCCTGCGTGGCCTCGACGCTGGACACCTCGCCGGCGGCCAGAGCGGAGGCGAGGTCCGCGGCGGTCAGGCGGGTGAGATCGGTCACTGCTCTTCTCCCAGGATCGCGGTCACGCGGAAGCGGCCGTCGGCGGCGTCGGGTGCGTTCTGCAGCACCTGGTCGACGGTGAGCATGTCGCCCGGAACGTCAGGACGGAACACGTTCTGCAACGGAACCGGGTGGCTCGTCGCGGGGATGTCGGCCGTGGCGACCTGCGACACCTTCGCGATGTTGTCGACGATCACGTCGAGCTGGCCGGTGAGCTGCTCGACCTCCTCGTCGCTGAGCTGGATCCGGGCGAGCACACCGAGGTGGCGGACGAGATCGGGGGTGATTTCTGACACCCCGCAAGTCTACTTGGGCCGCTCGGCAGCGCCGTGCGGATGAGCGTGCCGCTGAGCGCGACAGGGGCACCCCCGAACGCGGCCTAGGCTGTCCAGGTGATCGACGTCGACCCGCCGCGCCCCTGGATCCGCAGCTACGCAGAAGGGGTTACCGCCGACCTCGCCCCGTTGACGGGCTCTCTCGTGGACCTTGTAGCCACCTCCGCCCGTGACTTCCCCGACGCGCCGGCGCTGGAATTCTTCGGACGCGAGACCACCTACCGCGCCCTGCAGGACCAGATCGACCGGGCCGCCGCCGCCCTGCACGCCCGAGGCGTGCGAGCAGGCGATCCTGTCGCGCTCGTGCTCCCCAACTGCCCACAGCACATCGTCGCGTTCTACGCCGTGCTGCGCCTGGGTGCGGTGGTGGTGGAGCACAACCCGCTCTACACCGCCCGCGAGCTGCGCAAGCAGTTCGAGGACCACGGCGCACGTCACGCGATCGTGTGGAGCAAGGTGGTCGCGACGCTGCAGGACTTCCCCGACGACCTCCCCGTCCCCGACATCATCTCGGTCGACATCACCACCGCACTGCCGACGACCAAGCAGATCGCCCTGCGGCTACCGGTGGCGAAGGCCCGAGCATCGCGCCATGCCCTCACCGAGCCGGTCGTCGACGTGACGCCGTGGCAGCAGATCGTCGCGCACGAGCCCCTGCCGGCATCGCACCCCGGCCCCGGTACCGATGACCTCGCGATCATCCAGTACACCAGCGGCACCACCGGCAGCCCCAAGGGCGCCGCGCTCACCCACCGCAACCTGCTCGCCAACGCCGTGCAGGCGCGTTCGTGGGTGCCCCGCGTCGAGCGTGGCAAGGGGTGCGTGTTCTACGCCGTGCTTCCGATGTTCCACGCCTACGGACTGACCCTGTGCGTCACGTTCGCGATGTCGATGGGCGCGCGGCTGGTGCTGTTCCCGAAGTTCGATGCGGACCTCGTGCTGGCCGTGGTCAAGAAGCGTCCCGCCACGGTCTTCCCGCTGGTGCCCCCCATCGCCGAGCGCCTGCTGACCGTGGCGCGCGAGCGCGGCGTATCGCTGCAGGGCATCCAGATCGCCATCTCGGGCGCCATGGCGCTCCCCCACGAACTGGTGGTGCCCTTCGAGGAGGCCACCGGCGGATACCTCGTGGAGGGATACGGCCTGTCGGAGTGCTCCCCCGTTCTGATCGTGAACCCCGTCGCACCCAACCGCGAGCCGGGCACCGTGGGTCTTCCCCTCCCGGGCACCGAGTGCCGCGTCGTGGATCCCGACGAGCCGACCGTCGACGTCGCCCCGGGGGAACGCGGCGAGCTCGTCGTACGCGGGCCCCAAGTGTTCCGTGGCTACTACGGCCACCCCGAGGAGACCGAGCGAGCGTTCGTTGACGGCTGGTTCCGTACCGGCGACATCGTGACCATCGACGACGCCGGTTTCGTGCGCATCGTCGACCGCATCAAGGAGCTCATCATCACCGGCGGGTTCAACGTGGCGCCCACCGAGGTCGAGATCGCCCTGCGCCAGCACCCACACGTGGTGGATGCCGCCGTCGTCGGCCTTCCCAGCGCCCACTCCGGCGAAGAAGTGGCCGCCGCGATCGTCGTCGACGGCGACGCCCACGTGGACATCGAGGCGGTGCGGGAGTTCGCACGCGGCATCCTCACCCCTTACAAGGTGCCCCGACGCATCTTCGTCGTCGAGGAGCTGCCGCGATCGATGATCGGCAAGGTGCTGCGCCGACAGGTGCGCGAATCGCTGGAAAAGCTCATCGCGGCCGAGTGAGCGCAGCCGCCGCGGGGCGAACCCTGATCAGGGCGACCTGCGTCGGCGGCACCCTCACTCCGCGGCGGGCGGCGCCCCCAGAGCCTCGGGCCCCTGCTCGACGAGCACCTTGAACTGCGCGGCGTCGATGATGCGCACGCCCAGCTGCTCGGCTTTGGCGAGCTTGGATCCCGCCCCGGGCCCGGCGGCGACGAAGTCGGTCTTCTTCGAGACACTGGATGCCGCTTTGCCCCCGGCCGCCATGATCGCCTCGAGCGCGCCCTCGCGCGTGTAGCCCTCAAGCGACCCCGTGGCGACGACCGTCACGCCGTCGAGCACCCCGCCGCCGGCGGTCGCCGCGCCGGGTCCCGGGTGGCCGGGCGTGGCCAACCGCGCGCCGGCGGCCTGCCAGCGCTCGACGATGTCCCGGTGCCAGTCCACCTCGAACCAGTCGATGAGAGCGTCGGCGATGATGCCGCCCACGCCGTCGACGGCGGCGAGCTCGTCGCGGGATGCCGCGCGGATCGCGGCGACGGAGCCGAACCACTGCGCCAGCGCGCGGGCGGCCACCGGCCCGACGTGGCGGATGTTCAGCGCGACGAGGAACCGCCACAGCTCCTTGGTCTTGGCCTTCTCGAGCTCGTCGAGCAGGGTCAGCGCCTGGGCCGAGGGCTGTGGACCCGTCAGGCCCTGCTTCTTCTCGGCCGGGCTGGGGTTGCGCCGGAAGGGCGCCCGGCGCACGGGCTCGCCGGTGGTGTCGTCGACACGGGGCTCGCCGGTCTCGGCATCGCGCACCACCACTTCGATGGGCACGAGCTGCTCCAGGGTCAGGTCGAACAGTCCTGCCTCGGTCTGCAGCGGCGGAACGTCCGGCACGGTGGGTTGGGTCAAGGCGGCAGCGGTCACTTCTCCCAGCGCCTCGATGTCGAGGGCGCCGCGAGAGCCGATGTGCTCCACCCGCCCTCGCACCTGAGCCGGGCAGGCGCGCGTGTTGGGGCAACGCAGGTCGATGTCGCCCTCCTTCGCCGGCGCGAGCGGCGTGCCGCACTCGGGACAGTTCGCAGGCATGACGAAGGCGCGCTCCGAGCCGTCGCGCAGCTCCACGACCGGGCCCAGCACCTCGGGGATGACATCGCCCGCCTTGCGCAGCACCACCGTGTCGCCGATGAGCACGCCCTTCGCCTTGACGACCTCCTGGTTGTGCAGGGTCGCCTGCCGCACGACGCTGCCGGCCACCTGGGCCGGCGCCATGATCGCGAACGGGGTGGCGCGGCCCGTGCGGCCCACCGACACCACGATGTCGAGCAGCTTCGTGTTCACCTGCTCCGGCGGATACTTGTAGGCGATCGCCCACCGCGGAGCACGGCTGGTGGCGCCCAGCTCGCCGTGCAGGTCGAGCTCGTCGATCTTCACCACCACGCCGTCGATCTCGTGCTCGACGGCATGCCGGTGCTCGCCGTACTGCTCCACGAACGACACCACGCCGTCGACGTCGTCATAGGTTCGGAAGTACGGGCTCGTGGGCAGCCCCCATTCGGCGAGCAGCCCGTAGACCTCGCTCTGCGTGGCCACCGGCGGGTTCTGCCAGGCGCCGATGCCGTGCACGAAGAGGCGCAGCGAAGCCAGGCGCGCCTGCCCGGCCTCGAGCTCCATCCCGCTCTTCTTCTCCAGCTGCTGTCGCAGGCCACCGCTGGCGGCATTGCGCGGATTGGCGAAGGCAGCAAAGCGTCGGGCGGCGCTGCGCGTCGCCTTCTCCTCGTCGACGCCGCGGGCGAGCGACTCGGCGAGCACACGGTCGCGCAGGCGCGCCTGGAGGGCGTTGAGCTCGTCGAACGCCGCCACCGGGATGAACACCTCACCGCGCACCTCCACCAGCGGCGGGTGCCCGGTTCCCGACAACCTCGACGGGATGCCGGCCACGCGCAGCGCATTCACCGTGACGTCCTCGCCCACGCGGCCGTCACCGCGCGTGGCGGCGGAGGTGAGCACCCCGTTCTCGTAGCGCAGGCTGATCGCCAGGCCGTCGATCTTCAGCTCCGTCAGCCACCGGACGGTGCGACCGGCAGCGGCCTGCGTCTTCATGCACCAGTCGCGCAGCTCGTCCACGCTGAAGACGTTGTCGAGACTGAGCATGCGCTCGGCGTGCTCCACCGGCGCGAACATCGACGACTGCGCCGCACCCACGGTCTGCGTCGGCGAGTCCTGACCCGCAAGTTCGGGGTGCTCACGCTCGAGCTGCTCGAGCCGCCGCATCCATCCGTCGTAGGTCGCGTCGTCGACGATCTCGGCGTTCTCGCCGTAGTACGCGTCGCGTGCGTTCAGGATGCGTTCGGTGAGATCACCCGCCTCGGCTCGGGCTTCGTCGAGGGGCGCGGGCGTGAAGTCAGCGGCATCCGTCACCCCGCAAGTGTAGGACGAGCCGCCGACGTCACGCCGGGACGGGGGCCGCCGACACCGTCCGGTCGATGGTGAACTGCCCGAGCACGCGGGTGCCGACGTACAGCACCGCGGTCTGCCCCGGAGCCACACCGTCGAATGGCGTCTGCGGGGTCACCGTCAGCACCCCGTCGGCGATCTCCGCGCGCGCCGGCACCGGATCTGCGTGCGCCCGGATCTGCACGTCGCAGTCGAAGGCGTTCTCAGCGGGCGGGCGGCCGGCCCAGGTGAAGCGCTCCCCCGCGATCTGTGCGGTGGCGAGGGCCTCCTTCGGGCCGACCACGACGGTGTTGGTGACGGGGCGCACCTCGAGGACGAAACGCGGCTTGCCATCTGGTGCCGGTACGCCCAGCTGCAGCCCGCGGCGCTGCCCCACCGTGAACGCGTGCGCGCCCTCATGGGTGCCCA
>NZ_JANJFJ010000247.1:0-6619 GCF_024626565.1 Microbacterium sp. zg.Y909 | reverse complement strand
TGCCCGTCGCGCCCGTCAGGGCGAAGGCGTCGAGCGCGTGGGTGTTCGCGATGTCGCCGATGGCGTGGATGGCGCACGAGAGCCCTCCCCCGGTCGCGCGGATCATCAGATCGACCAGTTCGTCGGGCGGGATGGTCAGCAGGCCGTGGTTCAGCGGGTCGCCGGGATAGGCGTGCGCGCACGCCGCCGTGCGGGTGCCCAGCGAGCCGTCGCTGATCACCTTGAGGGAGCCGACGCGGAAGAGCCCCGCGGGGTCGACGGCGTCACCGCTCTCGATTCCCAGGTCGAGGGCCTGCTGAAGATCGCGCGGGTAGATGCCGAACCGTGTGCGGAGGGTGTCGAAGCCGGCGGCGGCGCGTCGGGCCCAGGCGTCGGCGTTCCAGGCCATGTCGAGGTCGACGATCCCGACGACGCCGCGGGATGCCGCATCGTGCGCCATGCGCGCCACGTACGCGTCGGCGACGTCGGTGGGGACGAGGTTGAGGCGTCGGGATATCTCGAACGCCGGCTCCTCCCACAGCAATCCCGAGCCGGCCACGGGGTGACCCTCGCGACGCAGTGCGGCGGAGTTGAGCCACACGCTGTGGACGTCCGCGTTGATGAGGTAGGTGGGGACGTCGCCGGTGGCGGCATCGAGCACTTCGAGCGTCGGGACGTCGGGCCAGAACGCGTGGCGGAACCCCGTTCCGATACGGCGGCCGTCATCGAGCACGGGGGCATCGGCCATGAGCCATGCCGCGTGGGCGGCGCTGTCGGCGTGCCCGAGGGGAACGCGCTGCGTGAGGAGCGCCCACTGCACCGCGTGCACGTGGTGGTCCCACAGGCCCGGGATCAGCCAGCCGCCCTGGGCGTCGAGCACGACGCCGGCGCGCGGGAGCGCACCGGCAGGGGCGATATCGGCGATGGTACCCGCCTGCAGGTGCACGTCGACGAGGTCATCGCCGAACGGGTCGGTGCGGTCCGCGCCCGTCAGCCGTGCGTTCGCGACGACGGCGACATGGTCGCCTGCGGCCCAGGTCATCTGCTGCTCCTTCGCGCGTCGAGGTCGCGACGCATCTCGCTTGCCAGGCGGGCATCGCCGTACGCGCCCGATCCGGCATCCAGTTCGCCGATGATCGTCTCGACCACGTCATCAGGCCGGTTCTGACTCAGCTTGCGTTTGGCCACGACACGCGAGGGCGTGAGCCGGAATCCGACGGTGCCCTTTTCGAGCCGGTGCACGAAGTCGGCGTCGTTCGGCCGCTCCCACATGAGGCGCGGCTGCGGCATGCCGCTTTCGAACCTGGCCACGAGGCGATCGAGTACCGCGAGGTTCTCGTCGGCCGTGAGCAGCTCGGGAACGCCGCTCAGGTGCGCGGAGATGAAGTTCCAGGTCGGCACCGCCGGGCCGTCGCCGTACCAGCCGGGCGAGATGTACCCGTGCGGCCCCTGCACGATGACCATCAGCTCGCGCTGCCCCAGACCGTGGATCAGGTCGTCGGGCTTGCCGACGTGCCCGACGATGGTGAGATCCTCGCGCGAGTCGTCGAGCAGCACGGCATAGTGCGAGGCGACGAGGCCGTCCGGCGTGCTGCTGACGAGCGTCACCCATGGGTTCTGGTCGATGAGCCGGCGCAGCTCGGCGGTGTCGCCGAGGACGAAGCTCGGGTTCTGGCGCATCCCCTCAGCCTATTTGCGCGCGACGATCGGTGCGTCGCGACGGGCGTCAGGTGTACGACTCCACCCGCTCCACGGGCAAGCCCGACCGCCACGCGTTGAGCGCGAGGAGAACGGCGATGGTCATCAGGACGACGCCGATCGCGAGGGCGCCGAACCCGTAGAGCGGGCTCTGAAGATGCACCCCGAGCGGGCTGAGCCCGAATGCCGCGCCGGCGAAGCCGGCGATCCCCAGTTCCGCGCGCCAGATGTGCGAGAACTTCCGCCACCACAGCTGGGAGTGCGAACCCGGGGTGACCTGCGACTTGTTCCGCGCCAGCCGGTCGTTGTACGTCCGCTTCTTGAGGAGCGATAGCGCGATCATGCCCGCGAGGAGGCCGGTGATCACGCCGTAGACCGTGACGGTGAACCAGAACTGTATGGCTGCGGACGAGCCCCCGGCGATGTCGAGGGCGCCCGACGCATCCAGCACGACCGGCACGACCATCACGAGCACCCACGCCGTCAGGGCGCACGCGAGGAAGAGCGCGTGCAGGCGCACGCTGATGGGACGCAGCAGGACGGCGAACGACCCGCCGGAGGAGGCCTTACCACCCGCCACCTCCCACCGGCCGCGGACGGCGTACTGGCCGAGGAAGAAACCGATCATCGACAGGCCCACCATGAGCGTGGGGAACGCGATGGTCTCCGTGCCGCCGATGTCATCCGGGAAGACCGCGCTGATCCTGCCCCCGCCGGCGGTGTAGGTAAGGAGCCAGACCACCGCACCGATGGCGACCAGGAGCGCGACTGCGCCCACCAGGTTGCCGGCGACGGCGACGGCCTTCCTGATGCGGGCGGTGGCCGCTTCGCGCTCGGCGCGTGACCGCTTTCGATGCGTCGTTCTGGGCATGGGTCGACTCCTCTGTCGGGACCGCATCGACCGTGTCGGCCGTGTCGGGTGGTGTGTCACGCCTGGCAGCGAGGGCACCAGTAGAGCTTGCGCGCGGCCATCTCCTCGACGACGATCGCGGTGCCGCACACGCGGCACGGCAGCCCGGCGCGGTGGTAGACCCAGTGCCGGTCGTCGCGGGAGGCCATCGCCTTGCGGTAGTCCTCCGGCGCCAGGTCGTCCATCGTCATCATCTGCCCGGTCTCGACGCCGATGGCCAGCAGACGCACCCAGTCCCGCCACAGTGCACGCACCGTCCCCTCGGACACGTCCCGGCCGGGCGTGTGCGGGTTCTGGCGGGCACGGAACAGCATCTCGGCCCGGTACACGTTGCCGATGCCGCTGACGACGTTCTGGTCCATGAGCAGCTGCCCGATCGGGGTGGGCTTGCGGCGCACCGTGCGGGTGAAGCGCTCCTCCCCCTCGGCCACGTCGCCCACGAGCGGGTCGGGGCCGAGCTTCGCGACGGTCGCGAGCATCTCGTCGGTACTCTGCAGCTCGCACGCGGTGGGACCGCGCAGATCCGCGCAGGTGATGTCGGTCATGAGCCGCAGGCGCACCTGGCCGACCACCGGCGGGGGCCACTCCAGATCGTCCCCCAGGCCGGTCGTCTGCTCCGACATGCGCACGTGCACCCGCGTGCGCCGCGGTGCGCCGATCGATGACAGGGAGTTCTCCCCCGCGGCATCCATGATCGGCTCATCGCCGAGCACCGTGCCGCGCTGGTTCGTCTGTCCCATGCGCCCGTTGGCGGAGGCGATCGTGGGATCCACGAGAATCTCGCCGGCGAAATCCCACGCGCCGTACAGGCCGAGATGCACCCGCAGCCACAGGTCGTCGAAGGCGAGGAACATCTGCTTGCCGACCGCCCGCGCTTCGGTAGGGGTGCGGCCGTCGAGCACGGCGGCGCCCTCGGCGAACCGGCCCTGCGGGCTGGATGCCGCTACCGTCCGCCCGACGAAGTTGCGCTGGAACTGGCGGGCGATGCGGTGGACGGAATGGCCCTCGGGCATCAGCCCGCTTCCGGGTCGAAGCTGCTGTCGTCGGCGGCCAGCACGTCGGGCTGAAGCCCCGGCGCGCGGGGGTCCGGCTCGAGCGTGCCGTCGGTCTCGAACGCCGCCAGCTGCGCGATCCGCCGCGCGTGGCGCTCCTCGCCCGAGAAGGGCGTCGCGATGAAGCGGTCGATGAACGCGGCCGCCTCGTCGAACGTGTGCTGACGGGCGCCGACGGCGATGACGTTGGCGTCGTTGTGCTCACGGGCCAGTTCCGCGGTCGCGATGCTCCACACCAGGGCCGCCCGCACACCGCGCACCTTGTTGGCGGCGATCTGCTCGCCGTTGCCCGATCCTCCGAAGACCACGCCCAGGGCCTCGACCCCGGCCTCCTGATCGCGCACGACGGCTTGTGCAGCGCGAATGCAGAACGCGGGATAGTCGTCCTGCGCGTCGTACTCGAGCGGGCCGTGGTCGACGAGGTCGTGACCTTCTGCGGCGAGGTGATGCTGCAGCTGGGTCGAGAACTCGAGGCCGGCGTGGTCGGTCGCGATGTGGATGCGCATGGTCAAGATCCTAGGGTCGGCGCTCGGTGGCGGCGGGTCAGGGCGCGATGCCGGCGGCCGCCGGTTTGAACCCGGCGCGGACGTTCTCGCAGCAGGCGGGGCGACAGACGTCGAACCACGGCCCGAGCGCGGTACGGTGCGGCCGCTCGGCGGCGGGCGCTCCCTCGAGGCGCTCGACGACGAGGTCGACCAGGCCCGACACGTAGGCCGGATCGACTCCCGGGGTCGGCGTGCGGACCGCGCGCAGTCCGGCCTCCTCCGCAGCTTCGATCGCCTCGGTGTCGAGGTCCCAGAGCACTTCCATGTGGTCGCTGACGAATCCGAGCGGCACGATCGCGACGGCCTTCACCCCGGCGTCGGGGAGCGTCTCGATGACGTCGCAGACGTCGGGTTCGAGCCACGGCTGCGACGGCGGGCCGGAGCGCGACTGGTACACCAGATCCCAGGGCACCGACGCCGCGTCGGGTCGCTCGGCGGCGACGTCCGTCATGATCACCTCGGCCACGGCGCGGTGCTGCGCGGCGTAGGCGCCTCCGTCGCCCCAGTCGACGTCGCGCGGGCCGGAGCGCTTCGCGTCGTCGATCGGGACGCTGTGGGTGGAGAAGAGCACCCGGATCTGCTCGGGCGCGAGACCCTCGTCGAGGAACCCGGCCACGGCCGCGAGCACTCCGGCGCTGAAGGGCGCGACGAAACCGGGGTGGTCGAAGAACTGACGCACCTTGTCGATCGTCACGACGTCGCCGAGGCCCGTCTCGGTGAGCACCCGTGCGAAGTCCTCGCGATACTGCCGGCAGCTGGAGAACGAGCTGTAGGCGCTCGTGGCGACGGCGATGAGCGTGGTGTCACCGGCGGCTGCGGCATCCTGCACCGCCTGCTCGAGATAGGGAGCCCAGTTGCGGTTGCCCCAGTACACGGGCAGATCGATGCCGCGTCGGGCCAGTTCGTCCTCGATGGCCGCCTTCAGCGCACGGTTCTGGTCGTTGATGGGGCTGACGCCCCCGAAGTGGCGGTAGTGGTGCGCCACCTCTTCGAGTCGCTCGTCGGGGATGCCGCGCCCCCGCGTGACGTTGCGAAGGAACGGGATCACGTCGTCCTGCCCTTCGGGCCCGCCGAAGCCGGCGAGCAGGATGCCGTCATAGGCGACGGGTACCTCGACATGGCGCGCACCCGATGCGGATGCGGGAGAAGCGAAGAGAACCTGGGGCTCTTCGCGCTCGTTGACGGGTGGGGCGGCGTCGGTTGCACTCACCCCTCCATCCTCCCACCGCGGTGGCGATGCTGGGGCCCGCGACGGGGTCTTTCCGGGTGGGGGCCGCTCCAGCGCGTAGGCTGAGGGATCGCCCGGCACGCCCGGGCACTGACCCACCCGAAGACCTTGGGAGAACCGCCGTGCCCGGAGAGAACCTCACCCGCATCGAGGCGCAGGAGCGCCGCGCCGTCGTCGATCCGACGGCCGGTATGTCGTACGAGATCGCGCTCGACCTCAACCGTGGTGCGGAGGTGTTCGGCTCCCGCACCACCCTTCGCTTCGCCGCCACGCCCGGCGCCGACACGTTCATCGACCTCATTGCACGCGACGTGCGCGAGATCACCCTCAACGGCCGCTCGATCGACCCCGCGGCGGCGTACGCCGACTCTCGCATCGCGCTGTCGGGCCTCGAGGCGCAGAACGAGCTGATCGTCGACGCCGACTGCCTGTACACAAACACCGGTGAGGGTCTGCACCGGTTCGTCGACCCCGTCGACGGCGAGGTCTACCTCTACTCGCAGTTCGAGGTGCCCGACTCCCGCCGCGTCTTCGCGGTGTTCGAGCAGCCCGACCTGAAGGCCACGTTCCAGTTCACGGTCACGGCGCCCGAGCCGTGGAAGGTCGTGTCCAACTCGCCCACGCCCGCACCCCAGCGCCACGGCGACGGCACCGCCACGTGGACCTTCGAGCCCACCCCGACCATCTCGTCGTACATCACCGCGCTCGTCGCCGGGCCGTACGAGGCGACCTTCTCGGAGCTCACCAGCGCCTCGGGCCGGGTCATTCCGCTCGGCGTCTACGCCCGAAAGAGCCTCTGGCAGCACCTCGACGCCGACTACGTCTTCGACAAGACGCGCGAGGGGTTCGCGTACTTCGAGGAGAAGTTCGACTACCCGTACCCGTTCGCCAAGTACGACCAGCTGTTCGTGCCGGAGTTCAACGCCGGAGCGATGGAGAACGCCGGCGCGGTGACCTTCACCGAGACTTATGTCTTCCGCAGCAAGGTCACCGACGCGGTCAAGGAGCGCCGCGTCGTCACGATCCTGCATGAGCTCGCGCACATGTGGTTCGGTGACCTCGTCACGATGCGCTGGTGGAACGACCTGTGGCTGAACGAGTCCTTCGCAGAGTGGGCGTCGACCATGGCCACCGCCGAGGCGACCGAGTGGACCGAGGCATGGACCACCTTCAACGCGATGGAGAAGACCTGGGCGTACCGCCAGGA
>NZ_JANJFJ010000246.1:0-6640 GCF_024626565.1 Microbacterium sp. zg.Y909 | reverse complement strand
TCGCGGATCACTCCGGGTGGGTGTTACCCACCATCCTGCCCTGTGGAGCCCGGACGTTCCTCGGCGCGGTTTCCCGCTACGCGACCGTCCGGCCGACCCATTCGCCCCAGAAGTCTACCGGTGCCCGCCCGGACGCATCCGACGTGCCCCACGCACCGTTGCTTCCTGGCCCGAGCTGAGGTAGCCTCTCGCCATTGGGGTCGGGCACGGGGGTGTCCGCAATCAGCCTTTGGGGAGGCATGATGATTCGTTCATCCGTTTCTGCGTTCGCGCTTGCCGCGCTCGTGATCTTCGGAGCTCCGGCCGCGGCATCCGCCGCGACGCCGCCGCCGCCAGACGAGTACACGCCGGAGCTGCCCGTCGAGTCAAGCCTGATCGCGGCGGTCGCCGTCGGCGAGTGCCTTCGCGGCGCACCGTTCATCGAGTACTCCGTAACCTTGGACGACCCTGACTCCCAGGTGACCGAGACCGCGGTGACGTTGGTGCTGACGAACGGCGTGCAGTCGACAGACCCCATCGCGCTGGGCGACCTCGTCGACGGCCGGCTGTCGGGCACGGTGCCGTGGCCCGGCACCGTCGTCGGGGCGGAGGGCACGGACCTCGGAATGCCGGGACACGAGATTGTCGACGGAGAGTGGGTGCTCTCGGATCCTGAGTTCGCGTGGACCCGCGCCGGTGTCAACGCTGTGCTCAGCGTGAATCCGACGGTCTCCGTGCCGCTCGCGTACCCGCAGGCGACGCCTGAGTGCCTCACGGCGACCACCGCCGGCTCCAACGGCCCGCGCGCCGCGGCAGCGGGCGACCTGGCCGCCACCGGCGGCACGACCGCCGCTCTGCTGCCGCTGGGTCTCGGCGCCGGTGCCCTTGTCGCCGGCGGCGCGGGTCTGCTGCTGCTTCGTCGCCACCGCTCCGCGCGGTCGTGAGTCAGACACCTCCCGCGCACCGGATTGTTCCGGTGCGCGGGTTGGTGTGGGCGAGCATCGTGATGCTGTGCCTGCTCCTCGCCGGGGTGGGCTGGGCTGCCTTAAGGGTCGTCGGCGCGGGACTTGCGTTGTCCGAAGTCGCGTCGACGGCGCGCCACCTCTCCAGCGCCGTCGACCGAGGTGACCTCGCCGCCGCGCAAGGATTGGTCGGCGAGCTGTCGGGCTCCGCAGACAGAGCCGCGCAGGCGGCGACTGATCCGGTGTGGGCGGTCGCCGAGACGATGCCCTGGTTCGGGGATGATGTCGGCGCCCTCGGGGTGATCGCGGAACACGGGCATGCGCTCGCCTCCGCGATGGCCGCGGTCAGCGATACCGCCGCAGGTCTGTTCCGCCCTCCCGGCAACGGCGCCATGGTCGACGTCGTCGCCCTCGCAGCCGCACACGAGCCCTTGATGATCGCCGCCGAGGCGTCGACCGATGCGCGAAGTGAGATCGCTGCCGTGGAACCGGCGGGCCTGCTCCCGCCGCTCGCGTCCGGCGTGGACTTGCTGCAGGTCGCCCTCGAGCAGGTGGAGCCCGCGCTCAACATCGCGGCGCAGGCGTCCGGCGTACTGCCGGGTCTCCTCGGTGCCGACGGGCCGCGGACCTTGCTGGTCGTGCTCCAGAACAACGCCGAACTGCGCACGGGTGGGGGGATCACGGAGTCGTTCGCGCTGGTGGGCGCTGACCGGGGCGCGCTGACGCTGCAAGAGCAGGCCGATTCGACCGAGTTCCGTCGCCAGAGCGAACCGATCATGGCCCTGCCCGAGGGGACGACCGCGCTCTACGGTGACGGCGTGGCCACATCGGCGCAGAACGCGTCGATGACGGCCGATTTCGCCGTCACCGGCCAGCTCGCGTCGGCGTGGTGGCAGGGCCGCACCGGCACAGCACCGGATGCCGTCCTCTCGCTGGACCCGCTGGTCATGCGCGCCTTCATCGAGGCGACCGGCCCGATCGCCCTTGCCGACGGCAGCGAACTGACCGCTGACAACCTGGTCCCCCGGCTGCTGGTCGAGCCGTACCAGAACCTGAGCGTCGAAGAGCAGACGGTCTTCCTGCAGGGGGTCACCAACTCGGTGTTCGGCGCGCTGACCTCACGCAGCATCGATCCTCTCGCCTGGGCGCGCGTCCTGGCCGAACCGGTCGCGGCCGGGCGGCTGGCTCTGTGGAGCCCCGATGCCGACGTTCAAGCCGGGCTGACCGGCACGGTTCTGGGAGGCGCCGCGGCGCGCCACGACGCCGCCGGGCCCGACGCCTTCGGCGTGTACTTCAACGACACCACCGGCGGGAAGATGGGGATCTTCCTGCACACGGGGATCGAGGTGGCGGCGTCATGCGGCGCCGACGGCCGCGCCGAGGTGACGGTGTCCGTCGTTCTCGAAAGCGACGCACCGGGGGACGCCGGCGAGCGGTTCCCGCCGAGCGTCACCGGCGGCGGGATCTGGGGCGTGCCGGCGGGTCAGATCGGGACGATCGTCTCCGTCGCGGCTCCCGAGGGGTGGTCAGCGGCCGGGGTTCAGCTCGACGGCACGGGCCAGCCTTCGGTGGAGGCGGTCGAGGCGGGGTTCGCTACAACGGCCGCCGAGTTGCGGCTGGAGCCGGGAGGGACCGGCACGCTCGCCTTCAGTTTCGTCGGGCCGGTCCAGAGCGAAGTGCTGCCGAGCGTGCTCCACACCCCGATGATCGATGCGCCGCCGGTCGAGATCAAGCCCGCGATCTGCGGGTGACTCAGTCCTTCTGGGCGGACTGCGCGATGCGCACGTCGAGGGGGAAGTCGATCGGGAACGTGCCGAACAGAAGTCGCCCGGCGGATGCCGCCGCCTCGGCGACCGCGTGAGCCGCGGCATCCGCCTGCGCAGCGGGGGCGTGCACGATGACCTCGTCGTGCAGGAAGAACGCCAGGTGCGCCCGCCGCTCAAAGGCGGGCCCGGACCGTGAGGCCGACTCGTGGGCAGGGACCGCCGGCAGCGCGGCGAGTCTGCCGCGCAGCTCCGCCAGCCACGCCAGCGCCCACTCGGCAGCGGTGCCCTGCACGACGAAGTTGCGGGTGAAGCGACCTCGATCGCGTGCCCAGCGCCGCGCGCGGGTCTCGTCTACGCCGGTGGCTTCCGGATCGCCGGCTTGCCCCTGTGCCGCGCGCCACACTGCGGACGGCGGCGGCGAGGTGCGGCCCAGCCTGGTGGCGACGATGCCGCCCTCCTCCCCCGTGCGGGCGGCGTCATCGACGAGGGCCATGGCGCGCGGGAACGTGCGACGCAATGCCGGCACGAGCCGGCCGCTGTCGCCGGTTGTCGCTCCGTACATCGCGCCGAGCATGGCGAACTTGGCCTCGGACCGCGTCGACACGGCGCCGCGCTCGACGATGCCGGCGTACAGATCCCGCCCGCGGGCCGCCTCGGCCAGTGCGACGTCGCCGGCCATGGCCGCCAGCACTCGCGGCTCGAGTTGGGCGACGTCGGCGACTACGAGCACCCACCCGGGATCGGCGCGCACGGCGTCACGCAGCTGGCGTGGCAGCTGCAGCGCGCCGCCGCCCGATGACGCCCAGCGGCCGGTGACGACGCCGCCGGGGACGTAGACGGGCCGGAATCGACCGTCATGCACCCACTCGTCCAGCCAGGCCCACCCGTTGGCGCTCAGCAGTCTTGCCAGGCGCTTGTACTCCAGGAGCGGCGCGATCGCCGGGTGGTCGTACTGCGCCAGCTCCCACTTGCTCGTCGATGTGGCGAGCACCCCGACCCGGTGCAGCGACCGCAGCAGCTTCGGCTGTGAGTCCAGGGCGGCCGTCGGGTCCCCGAGCGCCGCGCGCACCTGCGCTGCGGCGCGTTCGAGCTCACGCGGCTGGCTGCCCGCTGCCGGGCGAGGACCCAGCAGTTCGGTGAGGATGCCGTCATGGGCCGCCTCGTCCCAGGGCAGCCCGGCGGCGCGCATCTCTGCGGCCACCAGCGCGCCGGCGGACTCCGCCGCCAGCAGCAGGCGCAGACGTCCCGCTTCGGTCGCGCCGGCAAGTGCCTCCCGCTGGCGGGCGAATTCGGCGAGGGCGGCGTCGAGGGACTGCGGCAGAGAGGGGGCGGATGCCGTCTCGAACTCGAACAGCGTCGGCGGCGAATCGCCGGGATCGGAGGCAGCGGCATCCCACTCCCCCGCATCGCGCAGGGGCCCGGAGTCGGTCACGTAGACGCTGCCGCGCAGGATTGCGTGACACAGGCGCAGATCGTGGCAGCGTGCAACGCGCACGCCGGCATCCAGCAGCCCGTCATACCACGTGGGGGTGTCACTCCACACCCACCGGGGTGCGTGGGCCGTCTCGGCGTCGGCCACCCAGGACGGCAGATCGGCGACCGCCACGCGGGCGGTCTCGCCGCCCTGGTCGTTCAGCAGTGCGGCGGTGATGCCGTCGCCATCACGCCCGACGGCGATCCACGTCGGCGACGACTCAGCGCCGGGCACCGACGGAGACGGTCACAGGCCGGACTCCTCCGTGCGCACCAGGATGCAGCCGCACTCGGGGCAGGTGACGACGCCGTTGTCCGGGGTCTCGCGGAGGTTCTGCAAGTCGGTGCCCGAGAGCACCATGCGGCATCCCTCGCAGGTGCCGCGGCGCAGCAGGGCGGCGCCCGTCGAGCGCGCCGCGGTGCGGTCGTAAAGCGCGACCAGGTCGGCCGGCAGCGCTGCGACGATGGCCGCGCGGTCGCGCTTGGCCTGGTCCAGACGCGCCGTCGCATCGGCGACGACCGCCTTCGCCTCGTCTGAGAGGCGCACGCCCTCGGCGTTGGTCTCCGCCATGAGGGCCTCCTGCGCGACGACGGCCGCCTCGCACTGCTCCAGGCGCTCCATCACCTCGAGCTCCGCGTCTTCGAGGGCGCTCTTGCGCTTGGCAAGCGACGCGATCTCGCTTTCGAGGCCCTGCGCCTCCTTGGCGTTGGCGCTGGATGCCAGTCGGCCGGCATCCCGGTCGCTGCGCGCCTGCACGACGGCGACGTCCGACTCGATGCGTGCCAGTTCGGTGCGGGCGTCGTCACGGGCGCCCAGCAGCCGCGACAGCTC
Source organism: Microbacterium sp. zg.Y909 (assembly GCF_024626565.1). Lineage (NCBI taxonomy): Bacteria > Bacillati > Actinomycetota > Actinomycetes > Micrococcales > Microbacteriaceae > Microbacterium > Microbacterium sp. zg.Y909. The sequence goes on along the minus strand of NZ_JANJFJ010000246.1, from coordinate 1,628 downwards.
CTGCGAATAGGCCTGGCGCTGCGCGAGCAGCTCCTTCACCCGGACTCCCTGCGGGGGGTTCTGGCGCAGCCGATCGGCCTGAGCGATCCTGGCATCGAGTTCGGTGAGGTCGAGGAGTCGGCGCTGGTCGGCGGGGCTGGCGTTCACCCCTTCAACCTACCGCCCGAGCGACGCTCCCACAGAGGCCTAGGATGGCTGGTGGCCGGTTGGCGCAGCGGTAGCGCAGCTCCTTTACACGGAGAAGGTCACCAGTTCGATCCTGGTACCGGCCACGATGCGGCCGCAGCGGGCGAAAACCATTGCGGACTGCACCACTCAGGCCCGCGACCGCGGCGCGCTGAGTGGGTAGGCTGAACGATGGCGCTTTGTGCGGTGCGGACAACGTCCGCGCGATCCGCGCCACGAATACCTGGCACGATCTGCCATACGAGAAAGGTCTTCCGTGACTGTCAACGATCAGGATCCGTACTCGCAGGAGGCCCTCGATAGCGACCCGGAGGAGACCTCCGAGTGGCAGGAGTCGCTCTCGCAGCTCGTCGATGCCAAGGGCTCCGGCCGCGGCCGCGAGATCATGCTCAGCCTGCTGCAGAAGTCGCACGAGCTGCAGCTGAACGTGCCGCAGGTGCCGACCACGGACTACATCAACACCATCGCGCCCGAGAACGAACCCGAGTTCCCCGGTGACGAGGAGCTCGAACGCCGCTACCGCCGGTGGATCCGCTGGAACGCCGCCATCACGGTGCACCGCGCGCAGCGCCCCGGTATCGGCGTCGGCGGCCACATCTCCACCTACGCCTCGTCGGCGTCGCTGTACGAAGTCGGCTTCAACCACTTCTTCCGCGGCCTTGACGACCCGTCCGGTGGCGACCAGATCTTCATCCAGGGTCACGCCTCCCCCGGCATCTACGCGCGATCCTTCCTCGAAGGCCGCCTCAGCACCGAGCAGCTCGACGGGTTCCGCCAGGAGGCTTCGAAAGCGCCCAACGGACTGCCGTCGTACCCTCACCCGCGGCTCATGCCGGACTACTGGCAGTTCCCGACCGTGTCGATGGGCCTCGGCCCCATCAACGCGATCTACCAGGCGATGACCAACAAGTACCTCACCAACCGCGGCATCAAGGACCTCTCGGACTCGCACGTCTGGGCCTTCCTCGGTGACGGCGAGATGGACGAGGTCGAGAGCCGCGGTCAGCTGCAGGTGGCAGCCAACGAGGGACTCGACAACCTCACCTTCGTCATCAACTGCAACCTCCAGCGCCTCGACGGCCCGGTGCGCGGCAACGGCAAGATCATCCAGGAACTGGAGAGCTTCTTCCGCGGTGCCGGCTGGAACGTCATCAAGGTCGTCTGGGGTCGTGGCTGGGACGAGCTGCTGCAGCAGGACGACGACGGCGCCCTCGTGCGCCTCATGAACACCACCCCCGACGGGGACTTCCAGACCTACCGCGCCGAGGACGGCAAGTTCATCCGCGACCACTTCTTCGGTCGCGACGAGCGCACGGCCAAGATGGTCGAGGACTGGTCCGACGACGACATCTGGGGCAAGCTCCGCCGCGGCGGGCTGGACTACCAGAAGGTCTACGCGGCCTACAAGACCGCCAAGGCTCACAAGGGTCAGCCGACGGTCA
>NZ_JANJFJ010000245.1:0-6713 GCF_024626565.1 Microbacterium sp. zg.Y909 | reverse complement strand
GCATCCTCGTCGAGGGTCGCCACGACGCCGAGCTCGTGGAGAAGGTCTGGGGAGCGGACCTGCGCGTCGAAGGGGTGGTCGTGGAGTACCTCGAGGGCATCGATCTGCTCGAAGAGACGCTGCGCGATGAGCCGCCGGGACCCGGTCGCCGGTACGGCGTGCTCGTGGACCACCTCGTGCCCGGCTCGAAGGAGCAGCGCATCGCGGATGCCCTCGCGCGCGGCCCGCACGGTGCGCACGTGCTGGTGGTCGGGCACCCCCACGTGGACGTCTGGGAGTGCGTGCTCCCGCGCGCCGTCGGCATCCCGGCGTGGCCCACGGTTCCCCGCGGCACCGACTGGAAGACCGGGGTGTGCCGGGCGCTCGGATGGCCCGCGGAGGAGCAGGCCGACACCGCGAGGGCGTGGCAGCGGATTCTCGGGAGCGTCCACACCTTCCGCGACCTCGATCCGAGTCTGCTCGGGCCTGTGGAGCGGCTCATCGACTTCGTCACCCAGGAGGACTGATCCGTCGCGGGGCGCGCCGGTCGACACCGGTAGCCTTGTCCCATGCCGGACCCTGAGCCCGACGCGGACCCGACCGCCGATTCCGAAGCCCCGTTCCGAAAGCGCACGGTATCGTTCGTGCGCCGCAGCGGACGCATGTCCGAGGCGCAGGAGCGCGCCTGGCGCGAGCTGGCCCCCTTCTACGCGCTGCCGCTGGAGCGTGACGGTGCGACGACGAGCGTGAGAGCCGGGTCCGAGGTCGACCCGGCAGAGGTGTTCGGGCGCACCGCCCCGCTGGTCGTCGAGATCGGCTCCGGCCAGGGGCACGCGATCGTGCACGCGGCAGCGGCGCACCCCGAGGTGGACTTCCTGGCAGTCGAGGTGTTCAAGGCGGGCCTTGCCCGCACCATGCTCGACGCCGGCCGCCAGGGCCTGCGGAACCTGCGCGTCGTCGATGCCAACGCCCCCGAAGTGCTCGAGCACCTGCTGCCCGAAGCGTCGGTCCAGGAGCTCTGGGTGTTCTTCCCCGACCCGTGGCACAAGAAGAAGCACACCAAGCGCCGACTGGTCGTGCCGCCCTTCACCGCGCTCGCCGCGCGCGTGCTGCGCGACGGCGGTCTGCTGCGCCTCGCGACCGACTGGGAGGACTACGCGCTGCAGATGCACGCGGTCATGGACGACGCCGCCGACTTCGAGCCCGGGTTCGCCGGCACGTGGGCCCCGCGGTTCGAGGGGCGCGTCGTGACCGCATTCGAGCGCAAGGGCGCCGCAAAGGGCCGCGAGATCCGCGATCTGGTCTACCGGCGGAAGGCGCGCGCGTGAAGACGGTCGTCCCGGCCACCAGGCCGTTCGTCTCCCTCGCCACTGTGCCCGCGCTGCTGGTGTGTCTGGCCGCTCCCGCGTTCTTCGTGCTGCTGCAGCCCCTGCTCGGGTGGGCGCTGCTCATCGCGGGGCTCGTGGTGGCCGCTCTCGTGGAACGGCGTGGCGAGCGCGATGCCGTGCCCGCGGCATCCGACACCCGTCCGCCGAGCCTCGTGCGTGATCTGTCGCTCATCGCCCTCGGCATGGTCATCGTCAGCCTCATCGATCTGAAGGCCGAGCTCGACAACGCCGCGATGGTGCGGTTCACGCTCGCCCTCGGCGGAGCCGTGGTCGTGCCCTACGTCATCTCGCGCTGGGTGTACCGGGACCGCGCGATCTCGTTCCCGTGGCGCGGGGGAGGGCGGTGGACGACCTTCCAGTGGGTGTGGCTTCTGCTCGTGCTGGTGCTCGGCTGGCTGATCCTGCCGTTTTACTTCATCACCTCGGGCGTCTACATGAACTGGCCGGTGGTGGACACCCCCGACCTCATCGCGCGCCTGTTCGTCGGCGTCGGGGCCGTCGGCATCTGGGACGAGCTGTTCTTCATCTGCACCGTGTTCGCCCTGCTGCGCCGGCACTTCGCCGATCCGTCGGCGAACCTGCTGCAGGCGATCGTGTTCGTGTCGTTCCTGTGGGAGCTCGGCTACCGTGAGTGGGGGCCGGCGCTGACGATCCCGTTCGCGCTTCTGCAGGGCTACATCTTCCTGCGCACGCGCTCGCTCGCCTACGTCGTGACGGTGCATCTGCTCTTCGACGCGGTGGTTTTCGCCGTGCTCGTGCACGCCCACAACCCGGGGCTGCTCGACGCGATCTTCTTCGTCTCGCCCTGACGGCCGCTGCGGCCCGTCACCCGGAGCGCGGCGGTAGCATCGAGGCGGATCCCGACCGGATCCCCGGACGACGGTTCAGTACCCGGTGAGCGACAAGACTGGCCAGGAGGCTGTGTCATGTCGTGGTTCGTTCTCATCGTGTCCGGAGTCCTCGAGGCCGTCTGGGCGACCGCCCTGGGCAAATCCGAGGGCTTCACCAAGCTCTGGCCATCGGTGGTCTTCGGCGTCGCGCTCGTGATGAGCATGGGCGGCCTCGCGTACGCGATGCGCGGGATCTCGACCGGCACCGCGTACGCCGTGTGGGTGGGCATCGGCGCGTCGATCACCGTCGTCTACGCGATGATCACCGGGGATGAGGACTTCTCGCTCGTGAAGTTCCTGCTCATCCTGGGCCTGGTCGGCTGCATCGTCGGGCTGAAGCTGGTCAGCCCCGAGTGAGGGGCGGATGCCGGCATCCTTCACGTTCAACCCGAGGGTGAGTCGATCTGCGCGGCGCCCCTTGACCCGGCGGGGGATCGGAGTAGCTTCGGTCCTGCGAGAAGAAAACGGAAACGTGGATACCGAGAGGTGACCGGATACGGAAACCGACACACGCAACTGATCGCCTCGGAGCTTAGGCTCCGGGGCGATCTGCGTTGTCGGGAGGGCCGTCCGGCCAGTGATAGTCTCGTTCGGTACGCCTCCGTAGCTCAGTGGATAGAGCGCCGGTTTCCGGTACCGTAGGTCGCAGGTTCGACTCCTGTCGGGGGCACCACCACTGAAAACGAAGATCGCCGTCCAGCTCTGGGCGGCGATCTTGTCGTTTCGGCTCGCTCTCGCGTGTTTCGCCAGAGTCTCGGGCCGGTCGCGGGAAACGGGCACTGGCGCTCCGAATGTCCACCCCGGTGCGACCCCGCCCTAACCGGCCAGCGCCTCGTTCGCCCGCGCCAGCGCTCGGAGGTAGGCACCGGGTGTCACCCCGGCGACGGAGCGGAAGTCGTTGGTGAGGTGCGCCTGGTCGACGTAGCCGAGTTCGACGGCGATGGCGGCGAGGCTCCCGTCTTCGGTTGAGAGGCGCCGGACGACCTCCTGCAGGCGCACGCGGCGAGCGATCTCACCGGGACTGCGCCCGATGTTCTCCCGCACTGTCCGTTGCAGGGTCCGCACGCCCACTCCGAGCGCGGTGGCCACGTCCGACGTCTTCCGCACGTGCGGTCGGTCGGCGATGACATCGAGGGCGGCATTCGCCAACCGCTGCGACGGCCTCAGCGGACGCTCGGCGAGGAGCGCCCGCACGAGGGTGTCTGCGGCCTCGGCCCTGGCGGTCGAGTCCGGCCCCGCCGCGATCTGCTGGAGGAGCCGGTGCGTGCGCCCGTCGAGGTCCGCGGTGACCTCTCGCTCGTAGGGGAGCGACGAAGCCTCGAGGTCGGACAGCACGGCGAGGCCGGCGGGACGCAGCCGAATCGCGAAGACGTCCCCGCTGCCGCTGATCGTGCGCGTCCACGCCGTGGATCGAGCGGACGTCACCACGAGCGGGGCCGCGACGTCGCCGCTCTCGATGCTGAGCGTGATCGACGGGTGGTCGATGATCCGCTGCTCGATGGACTCGCCGGGCTCGAGCCGCCACTGCACCGCCCAGTAGGTGTCGACCACGTCTCGGAGGTCTTCGGCCGGCGGGATCCACCGGGCGGAGAACCGCTCGAGATTCTGCGGCTGCAGCACTCCGGAGCGTTCGGCGGAGCCGATGGCTCTCGTGCGCGTGCCCTCCATGGCGCAATTCTGCAATACCGGCGCGGGCCGCGGGGCGCAGGATGCGGTCATGACGACGAACTACCGCAGTACCTTCATCACCACGGCGCCCGACTGTCCCGTGCCAGTCGCAGAGGTGCCGCCCGCGGGTGCGAAGCCGAGTGTGGCGTCCCTGCAGTACGAGTTGATCCACGATCACCCGTACGAGAGGACGTCGGACGAGATCCTCTTCGAGGTACACGCCGTGCGCGCCGGGATCAGCGAGTCCGAGCGCCCCGCGGAATGGGATCGCTTCTTCGCGAAAGATCAGGCGTGCCTGCGCGCCTCTCCGCTGGCCAAGCGGTACGGCTGGGGGTTCCACCACGACGAGCAGGGCCGCGTCGCGCTCGTCGCGCTCGGCAGCGCCGAGTACGCGTCCCTCGCCGAACGCGCTGATCTCACACAGAAGCCCGCGATGCGCTCGTCACGGGGGTGAGCGGCTAGGCGGCCGTCCGCGGGGAGCGGATCAGCGCGCCGGCGGTGAGGAGCACCGCCGCCGCGGCCACGTGGGCGCCCACCCACCACGGGCCGGAGAGCTCGAACGGATAGAGCGGGTTCCAGACGATCGCGATCGCGAGCATGACCGGCATCCACCACCATTGCCGGGCCTGCAGGGCGAACCATCCGATGATCACGGCGAGGATCGCCACGATGAAGCGGATCGCGAGGTAGTACTCATGGCTGAGTAGTGCGATGCCGGCCAGGCACGCGGTCGCGGCGAGGATCGCCGGGGCGAGTGCGTTGCGCTGGTACTCCGACGGCGCGCGGGTCTGCGGTGAGGGCATGGGGGATCCGTTCGTCGTGCTCCTACCCAGTGTGACGCGTCCTGCCGAGGGTCTGGTTCACTTCCGGCCGCGCATCGCCCCGGCATCCCCTCGGGCGGGGCGGATGTAGAAGCAGTCCGGGAACCGTGTGGCCGCCGCCTGCCAACCTTCCGCGGGGGAGGGCATCGGCCGTGCCGAGAAGACCGAGACCCGCGTGATCTCCCACGCGGTGTCGTCCCGCTCGAGCACGTGTTCACCGTGGCGGGCGAGGACGAGTCGCCAGCCCTGCGCCCCCGCCTCGGCGAGGTGGTGCATCTCTTCGGCGCGCGTCACCGGGCCGAGGATGCGACTGGATCCCTCCGGGTCGTCGCGCCGGACGTAGTGCGGGTCGAAACGCTGCTGCACTGCCTGCCGTGACGTGCCCAGGAGTGCGCCGATCTTCGCCCAGCTCACGCCGGCGTCGTGCGCGGCGCGCACGGCCTGCCCCTGCAGGTCCGCCGCAACGCGGGCGATGTCGTGAAACGCGGTCACGGCGGTCAGCAGCTCATCGGTCGTGGCGGGCTGCCCTGAGACAGCGCCGTGTCGCGCCGCCAGTCGGGACAGCTCGACGGCCAGATCGGCGTCGGCGTCGCCGGTCACGGGCGCGGTTTCTCGTCACCGGGGCGCCACGATCCGGCGCGGGATGTCGCCGCCGACCGCTGTGACTGAGCGGTGAAGAGCCACACGAGCCCGGCGATCACCGCGGACCAGCCCGCCACGCTCATCACGAGTCCCGGGATGTTCATTCCTACGAGCAACCCGATGACGGCCAAGACGATGCCGGCCACGATGGCTGCGATCACGGGACGGCGGGTCTTCTGCACCTGCGCTTCTGCATTCATGTGGCAAGGCTAGCTTGCACCGCGGCCGGGGGCAAGCTCTCCTTGCCCATCCGCTGCCGCGGTCGATGAAACCGCAACTGGCGGACGAGACCGTGGGTGACACCCGCCGTCTCGTCCGCCAGATGGGGTCTCACGGTGATGCGGCGGCGGGGCGGGGGTGACGCGACCGAGTGGGGCGGCCCGGCACTCATAAGCTGAATGGATGCCACACGCGACCGCGACCGCACCGCTCGCGTCGTGGCGGTTCGCCGGAACGCTGCGGCACTACCAGGCCGACGTCCTCGACCGCGTCGACGTCGCGGGGGGTTCGGCGCTGCACATCGTCGCGCCGCCCGGGTCGGGAAAGACCCTGCTCGGCCTGCTGCTGGCCGCCCGCCGTGGCCGTCGCGCCGTCGTGCTGACCCCGAACACGACGATCCGCGCGCAGTGGGCCGCCACCGCGGCGACCCTCGCGCCCGACCGAGCCGCGGTGTCCGAGGACCCGGACGGCCCGGGGGACTTCACGGCGCTGACCTACCAGGCCCTCAGCGTGCTGGACGCCGCCAACCCGTTCGCCGGGCTCGCCCGCAGCCGGTGGTGCGACGAGCTCGAGTCGGACGGCCGATCGCCGGATGCCGCCGCGCAGTGGCTCGACGCCCTCGCGTCTCGGAACCCCGCCGCCTACCGCCGCGGCATCGCGAGCCGTTCGCGGACGCTGCGACGGCGACTGGTGCGCGAGGATCCCGAGGTGCTCGCGTCGGCCCTGCATCCCAACGCCCTCGCCCTGATCGACCGGCTGGTCGCGCACGGTGTCGAGACCGTCGTGCTCGACGAATGCCACCACCTGCTCGACCACTGGGCGCTCGTGGTGGCGACCCTCGTCGCGCGCCTGCGCGAGGCGGGGCGCGAGCCGCTGCTGATCGGGCTCACCGCGACGCTGCCGTCACCCGATGACGCCGACGAGTACGACAACTACACCTCGCTGCTCGGCGACGTCGACTACGAGGTGCCGGTGCCGGCGGTCGTACGCGAGGGCAACCTCGCCCCCTACCGCGACCTCGTGCGCTTCGCCGAGCCGACCCGCGAGGAGCTCGCGTTCCTCTCCGGCCACGCCGAGGGGCTCGACGTGCTGCTGCGCACGACTTT
>NZ_JANJFJ010000244.1:0-6727 GCF_024626565.1 Microbacterium sp. zg.Y909 | reverse complement strand
GCCCTCAAGGCCAGTGGCGTCGAGCCCATCGCGCTCGGTGGCAAGAACGCCTGGCCGGCCGCGCACTGGTACTACTTCTTCGCCCTGCGCGCCTGCAGCCCTGACACGATGGCCACCGCGGCCGAGGAGATGGACTTCAGCGACCCGTGCTGGCTCGAAGCCGCCGAGAACCTCGACGCCTTCGCGCAGACCGAGCCCTTCAACCAGGGCTTCCTCACGACCGAGGCCCAGCAGGGCGCCGGTTCGTCGGCCGGCCTCATCGCGAACCGCCTCGCGGGCATGGAGCTCATGGGCGCCTGGAACCCCGGCGTGATCGCCGGACTCACCCCGGACGAGAAGCCGCTGCCCGACCTGTCCTGGTTCCCCTTCCCCGAGGTGCCCGGCGGTGAAGGTGAGCCCGGCGCGATCCTCGGCGGCATCGACGGCTACTCCTGCTACGTCGACGCTCCTGACGCGTGCGTGGACTTCCTGAACTACCTGGCCACCGCCGAGGTGCAGGAGGCGTACTACGACGCCTTCGACGCCCCGCCGGTGAACACCGTGGCCCAGGAGGCCGTCACCGAGCCGTACCTGATCCAGATCATCGAGGCCTACAACGAGGCCCCGTTCGTCTCCCAGTGGCTCGACACCATCTACGGCCTCAACGTGGGCAACGCGCTGAACGTCGCGGTCGTGGACATGCTGGCCGGCAACAGCGGCCCGGAGCAGCTCGTCGACGCGGTCAACGCGGCCGCAGCGAAGGGCTAGGAATTCGCACATGTCTGTTCGCGGGAACTCGTTGACGGATCGCAACGCATCCGCCGAGCTCGCGCAGCCGAGCGGGGGCGACACGAAGGTGTCGTCCCCGCCCGTGCGGCCGCGGCGCAAGGGGATCGGCTGGGCCGGACGTCTGGAGATCGCGATCCTGGTGGGGCCGGCGCTGCTGGTCTTCTTCGGGTTCGTGATCTTCCCCGTCATCGCCGCCGCCTATTACGGTTTCTTCCGGTGGCAGGGCTACGGCCCGCCCACCGACTTCGTGGGATTCAACAACTACCTGCTGATCCTGCAGGACCCCGCGTTCCACGCGGCCCTCAGCCACAACGCGTTCATCGTGGTGATGTCGCTCGTGCTGCAGGGGCCCGCGGCGCTGCTGGTCGCGCTGCTGCTGAACCGCCGCATGCGCGGTCAGTCGATCATCCGCGTGCTGATCTTCGTGCCCTACGTCATCGCCGAGGTCGTCGTCGGAGTCGGCTGGAGCCTCATGCTGCAGCAGCGCGGCGCTGTCAACGGCTTCCTCGAGAACGTCGGTCTCGGCGGGCTCGAGCAGGACTGGCTCGCCAACCCCGACATCGCCATCTGGACCCTGATGGCGATCATCACCTGGAAGTACTTCGGCTTCGCCGTCATCCTCTTCCTCGCCGGGCTCCAGGGCATCCCCGAGGAGCTGTCCGAGGCGGCCGCCATCGACGGCGCCTCGTTCTGGCAGACGCAGTGGCGCATCACCGTGCCGCTGCTGGGGCCGACCCTGCGCATCTGGGCGTTCCTGTCGATCATCGGCTCGCTGCAGCTGTTCGACCTCGTCTACATCATCTGGGGCCAGTACGTCGCCTCGACCGCGGGCACGTCCACGATGGCGACCTACATGGTCTCCGAGGGCCGCAACTCCGGGAACTACGGCTACGGCAGCGCCGTTGCTGTCGTCCTGTTCCTCATCTCACTGGTCGTCGCACTGATCTACCAGCGCTTCGTCCTGCGCCGCGACACCGCAGGCGCCCTCACGGGAGGTAAGCGATGACCGCCACAGCCCTCATCACCACGACCCCGCCCGACGAGCCGCTGCTCAAGCCGGGCCGCAAGCCCAAGGAGAAGCTGCCCTGGGGCAGCCCGGTGGTGTACTTCATCGCCCTGGTGGTCATCGCCGTCATCCTCGTGCCGGTCGCGTACATCATCCTCGGCGGGTTCCGCACGAACGCGCAGATCACCGCCGATCCGTCGGGGCTGCCCAGCCCCTGGAACTTCGGGAACTACCTCGACGTGCTCACCGGGTCGATGTTCTGGCGGCAGGTGCTCAACTCCGCCATCGCCGCCCTGTCGACCACGGCGGGCGCGGTCATCCTCGGCCTCATGGCCAGCTACGTGCTCGCGCGCTACCGCTTCCGCGGGCGGGGCGCGCTGTACGCGATGTTCGCCGCTGGACTGATGTTCCCCATCACTGTGGCCATCACGCCGCTGTACATCGTGGTGCGCGACCTCGGTCTCATGAACTCGCTGCCGGGCATCATCCTCCCGCAGATCGCGTTCGCCCTGCCGACGACGATCATCATCCTGGTGCCGTTCCTCAAGGCCATTCCGGACGAGATCGAAGAGGCCGCCTTCATCGACGGCGCCAGCCGCATCGGGTTCTTCTGGCGCATGGTGATTCCGCTGGCGCTTCCCGGCGTCATCACGACCGGCATCCTGGCGTTCATCGGCAGCTGGAACAGCTACCTGCTGCCGCTGTTCATCCTCAACAACGAGGCGACCTACACGCTGCCCCTGGGTGTGCAGGCCTTCTCCTCGCAGTACTCCGTCGACACGGCGCGGGTGCTCGCCTTCACCTCGCTGTCGATGATCCCCGCCCTGGTCTTCTTCAGCCTGTTCGAGCGCCGCATCGTCGGCGGTCTGACCGGCGCCGTCAAGGGCTGACGTTCCCGAATTTAGGAGTACCCCCGTGGACACCCCCGTTTCGGCGCGCGTGCGCGCCCTGCTCGAGAGCATGACCCTCGACGAGAAGCTGGCCCAGCTCGTCGGTTACTGGGTCGACCAGGGTGATGAGGTCGTGGCGCCCATGGCGGGCGAGATGGCGACGAGCACCCGCTACGACGAAGCCGCCAAGCACGGGCTGGGTCACCTCACCCGCGTCTACGGCACCCGTCCGGTCGATCCGGTCGAACGCGCGCAGTGGCTGTGGGCCGAGCAGCGTCGCCTCCAGCAGGAGACCCGGCTGGGCATTCCCGCGATCGTCCACGAAGAGAGCCTCACCGGGCTCGCAGCCTGGAAGGCGGCCACCTTCCCGACGCCGCTCGCGTGGGGTGCGGCGTTCAACCCCGAGACGGTCGAGCGGATGGGCCGCCTCATCGGCGAGTCGATGCGCGAGCTCGGCATCCATCAGACCCTCGCGCCGGTGCTCGACGTCATTCGCGATCCGCGCTGGGGGCGGGTCGACGAGTGCATCGCCGAGGATCCGTTCGTCGTCGGCACGATCGGCACCGCGTACATCCGCGGCATGCAGGATGCCGGCGTGCACGCGACGCTCAAGCACTTCGTGGGGTACTCGGCCTCGCAGGCCGGGCGCAACCACGCTCCCGTGCACGTCGGTGAGCGGGAGCTGCGCGATGTCTTCCTGCCGCCCTTCGAGATGGCGGTGCGCGAAGCCGGGGTGCGCTCGGTGATGAACTCCTACGCCGAGATCGACGGGATGCCGGTGGCGGCCGACCCGCGCCTGCTCACCGACCTGCTGCGCGGCGAGTGGGGCTTTGACGGCGTCGTGGTCTCGGACTACTTCGCCGTGGCGTTCCTTCACACCATGCACGCGATCGCCGCCGATCGCGGCGAAGCCGCGGCACTCGCGCTCGAGGCGGGCATCGATGTCGAGCTGCCCACCGGCGACGCGTATCTCGAGCCACTGGCCGAGCGCGTGCGCGCCGGCCTGTTCCCCGAGGCGCTGGTCGATCGCTCGGTGCTGCGTGTGCTCGCGCAGAAGGAGGAGCTGGGGCTTCTCGATGAGACGTTCGAGGCCCCGCCGACGACGATCGACCTCGACTCGCCCGCGCACCGCGAGGTGGCGCTGGAACTCGCCGAGCAGTCGGTCGTGCTGCTGGCCAACGACGGCGTGCTGCCGCTCGTGGCCCCACGTCGCATCGCGGTGATCGGCCCGAATGCCGACGATTCGCGGGCACTGTTCGGCTGCTACTCCTTCGTCAACCACGTGCTGGCCCACCACCCCGGCACCCCTGCGGGCTTCGAAGCCCCGACCGTGCGCGAGATGCTGGCAGAGGAGTTCGCGGGGGCCGAGATCTGCTTCGCCGTCGGCAGCGATGTCGAAGGCGACAACCGGTCGGGCTTCGCGGATGCTGTGGCCTCGGCATCCGGCGCCGATGTCGCGGTCGTCGTGGTCGGCGACCGCGCGGGGCTCTTCGGTCGGGGCACCGTGGGCGAGGGCAACGACGTCGAGAGCCTCGATCTGCCGGGCGTGCAGCGCGAGCTGGTGGAAGCAGTGGTCGCGACCGGCACCCCGGTGGTGATGGTGCTGCTCACGGGGCGGCCGTACGTGCTCGACTGGGCGCTGGACGGTTCGGTCTCGGCCGTCGTGCAGGCGTTCTTCCCCGGTGAGGAGGGCGCGCGGGCGCTCGCCGGCATCGTGTCGGGACGGGTTGCACCCTCGGGCCGGCTGCCGATCTCGTTGCCGCGCGGCGGCGGCGCGCAGCCCTACACCTACCTGCACCCCATCCTCGGGGGACCCAACGACATCACGAGCGCCGACAGCACGCCGCTGCGGCCCTTCGGCTTCGGGCTCACGTACACGACGTTCGTCCATGAGGATCTGTCGGTCGACGACGAGGTCCCCACCGATGGGGACATCGTCGCGAGCGTGCGCGTGCGCAACATCGGCGATCGCGCTGGTGTCGACGTGGTGCAGCTGTACGGGCGCGACGTGTACGCCAGCGTCACCCGTCCGGTGGCCCAGCTGCTGGCCTACCGGCGCGTCGCGCTGCAGCCCGGGGAAGAAGCGCTGGTCACGTTCCGCGTGCCCGCGGCGCAGCTCGCGTTCACCGGCCGTGCCATGCGTCGCATCGTCGAGCCGGGCGAGGTCCGGCTGTGGGTCGGACGTGACTGCGAGACGCAGGAGGCGACGGCGACCACGCATCTCACCGGTGCTGTGCACGAAGTCGCCGTGCAGCAGGCCGGCCGCGTGAGTGTCGACGTGCGGGTGGTCGAGCCCCGGAGCGCGGTCGTAGAGTCGGTGTGATGTCGACGACGACCGACCGGCCCCTGCGGGTCGCGCTCATCGGAACGGGCTTCATGGGGCGCATGCACGCGCACGCGTGGCGCACCGCCCACCGCTTCTTCGACCTGCCCGCCAGGCCCGAGCTGACCCTGCTGGTGGGGCGCGACCCCGAGCGCACGGCGGCCGCGGCCGACACGTTCGGTTTCGCGGAGTCCGCGGGCGATTGGCGTCAGGCCATCGAGCGCGCCGACATCGACGTGGTGGACATCTGCACCCCCGGCGACACCCACGCCGAGATCGCGCTGGCGGCGCTGGCAGCCGGCAAGCACGTGCTGTGCGAGAAGCCGCTGGCCAACGACGTGGCCGAGGCCGACCTCATGGTCGCGGCCGCCGAGCGCGCCGGTGCCGAGGGCGTCGTCAGCATGTGCGGGTTCAGCTACCGCCGTACCCCCGCGCTGGCGCTCGCGCGCCGGCTGGTCGAGGACGGCCGCATCGGGCAGGTGCGCCACGTGCGTGCTCAGTACCTGCACGCCGGCTCCGGCACCCTCGGAGACATCGGCGCCCACAGCATCGACACCGCGCAGTGGCTGACCGGCGACGCCATCGCCGGGGTCAGCGCGATCATGCGCACCTTCGTTCCGACGCGTCCCGTGCTTGACGAACAGGTAGGGCTCGGCGGGCGCGCCCATGCCGACGCACCCCGGCAGACCGTCACCGTCGACGACGCCGCGGCGTTCACGGCCCGGTTCGCCGGCGGGGCGATGGGGGTCTTCGAGGCGACGCGCCTGGCGACGGGGCATCGCAACTCCAACCGCATCGAGATCAACGGCGACCGCGGCTCGGTCGCATTCGACTTCCGGGCGATGAACGAGCTCGAGTTCTACGACGCGTCCGACCCCGCCGGCGAGCAGGGGTTCCGCCGCATCCAGGCCAACGAGCCCGAGCATCCCTACGCCGACGCGTGGTGGCCGGCCGGCCACGGGCTCGGATACGAGCACCTGTTCACGCACCAGATCGTCGACCTCGTGCGTGCGATCGCCGGGGGCACTCCGGTCTCTCCCAGCTTCGCGGACGCTGCCCGCGTGCAGCGGGTGCTCGCCGCGGTCGAGCGCAGCGCCGCGCAGGACAGTCTGTATGTCACCGTCGAAGGAGAGAATCCGTGACCGCACGCACCGCACTCGTCGTTCGGGGAGGCTGGGAAGGTCACCACCCCGTCGAGGCGACCGACTTCTTCCTCCCCTTCCTCGAGCAGAGCGGCTTCGACGTGCGCGTCGAGGACTCCAACGAGATCTACGCCGATGACGAGGTGATGGCATCCACCGACCTCATCCTGCAGTCGGTGACGATGTCGGAGATCTCCCGCGAGGCGTTCAACGGGCTCAAGGCGGCGGTCGAGCGCGGCACGGGACTCGCCGGCTGGCACGGCGGCATCGCGGATTCGTACCGCAACAGCTCCGACTACCTGCAGCTCATCGGCGGCCAGTTCGCCACCCACCCCTCGAAGCACCCCGACCAGTGCTCGGGCGACCAGTCCGACAACTACCTGCCCTACACCGTCGAGCTCACCGATCTGGGGCGGGAGCACGAGATCATGGCGGGGCTCGACGACTTCTCGCTGCACACCGAGCAGTACTGGGTGCTGCACGACGACCTGATCGACGTGCTGGCGACCACCACGCACCCGGTGCAGCCGTACCACCCCTGGCATCGTCCCATCACGTCCCCCGCAGTGTGGACGCGCCTGTGGGGCAAGGGACGTAT
>NZ_JANJFJ010000028.1:0-26050 GCF_024626565.1 Microbacterium sp. zg.Y909 | reverse complement strand
CCCGGCAGCGTCATCGTCGACATGGCCGCCGCCCAGGGCGGCAACGTCGAGGGATCCGTCGACGGTGAGCGCGTCGTCACCGACAACGGCGTGGTCATCCTGGGCTACTCCGACCTGGCATCCCGCCTGCCCGCCCAGGCGTCGCAGCTCTACGGCACGAACCTCGCGAACCTGGTGAAGCTGCTGACCCCCGGCAAGGATGGGCGACTGGTCCTCGACTTCGACGACGTCGTGCAGCGCTCGATCACGGTGGTGCAGGACGGCGAGTCGATGTGGCCACCGCCGCCGGTGCAGGTGTCGGCGGCGCCTGCCGCGGCATCCGTGCCGCCGCCCGACGCCGGGCCCGCGAAGCCGAAGCGCACCCTCTCGCCCGCGGGCCGCTCCGGACTGATCGCCCTCGGCATCGCCGCCCTCTTCGCGGTGTCGGCGATCGCCCCGGCACCGCTGCCGCAGCACCTCACCGTGCTGGTGCTCTCGGTCATCGTCGGGTTCTACGTGATCGGCAAGGTGCACCACGCGCTGCACACCCCGCTCATGAGCGTGACCAACGCGATCTCGGGCATCATCATCGTCGGCGCGATGCTGCAGGTGACCACCCCCGACCCGCCGGTGCAGATCCTGGCCGCGGTCGCGGTGCTGCTGGCATCCGTCAACATCTTCGGCGGGTTCGCCGTCACGCGCCGCATGCTCGCCATGTTCTCGAAGGGTGACCGATGACCGCCGCCTCCGTGGCCACCGCCGCCTACCTCGTCGCGGCGCTGCTGTTCGTGCTGAGCCTGCGCGGGCTCAGCACCCACGAAACAGCCCGGGCGGGCGTCGGCTACGGCATCGCCGGCATGGGCATCGCGCTCGCGGCGACGGCCTGGGTGTCGGTGCAGAACGCGTGGGGCGACCCGCAGGCGACGTTCGGGCTGGTGCTCTTGGCAGCGGCCGTGCTGATCGGTGCGGCGGTGGGCCTGTGGCGGGCGCGCGTGGTCGAGATGACCGGCATGCCCGAGCTCATCGCGCTGCTGCACAGCTTCGTGGGTCTGGCCGCGGTGCTGGTGGGCTGGAACGGCGCCCTGCACGACCCCGGCCTGACCGGGGCGCTGCGCGACATCCACCATGCCGAGGTGTTCATCGGCGTCTTCATCGGCGGCGTGACCTTCACCGGCTCGATCGTGGCGTTCCTGAAGCTCTCGGCGCGCATGTCGTCGCGGCCGCTCATGCTGCCGGGCAAGAACGCGCTCAACGTGGGGGCGCTGGTCGCCTTCGTCGTGCTGACCGCCTGGTACGTCGTCACGCCGTCGCTCTGGCTGCTCGTGGCCGTCACGGTGCTGGCGCTTGCGCTGGGGTGGCACCTCGTGGCATCCATCGGCGGGGGCGACATGCCCGTCGTCGTCTCGATGCTCAACAGCTACTCGGGCTGGGCGGCCGCGGCGGCGGGGTTCCTGCTGAACAACGACCTGCTGATCGTCACCGGCGCCCTCGTCGGGTCGTCGGGTGCGTACCTGTCGTACATCATGTGCAAGGCGATGAACCGGTCGTTCCTGTCGGTGATCGCCGGCGGATTCGGCATCGAGGCGCCGCCCGCGGGTGACGTCGACCACGGCGAGTATCGGGAGGTGGATGCGGCGACCGTGGCGGACATGCTGCGCGAGGCGTCATCGGTCGTGATCACCCCGGGGTACGGCATGGCCGTCGCGCAGGCGCAGTACCCGGTGGCTGACCTCGCCCGACGGCTGCGCGAGCGTGGTGTGGACGTGCGGTTCGGCATCCACCCGGTCGCGGGGCGCCTGCCCGGGCACATGAACGTGCTGCTGGCCGAGGCGAAGGTGCCGTACGACATCGTGCTGGAGATGGACGAGATCAACGACGACTTCGCCTCGACGTCGGTGGTGCTGGTGATCGGTGCGAACGACACCGTGAACCCGGCCGCGGCGGAGGATCCGACCTCGCCGATCGCCGGGATGCCGGTGCTGCGGGTGTGGGAGGCGGAGAACGTGATCGTGTTCAAGCGGTCGATGGCCGCCGGGTACGCCGGCGTGCAGAACCCGCTGTTCTATCGCGAGAACACGCAGATGCTCTTCGGCGACGCGAAGGAGCGTGTCGAGGACATCCTCCGCGCTGCCGAGTGAGTCGTCGCGGCGCCCCTACGCCTCGTCGCGCCAGGAGTGCTGCGGCTCGTAGCCCAGCAGCCGACGCGCCTTCTCCGTCGAGAACAGGCTCGCGTGCGGCGGAAGCTCCCCGCGCACCGGCACGTCCGGAAAGACCTCGGCGACGAGGTCCGCGGCGGGCCGCGACATGACGGTGTCCGCCGCCGCGATGAGGAAGCGGTCGAACCCGGCGGGCGCCACCTCGAGCGCGCGGAGCACCGCCTG
Source organism: Microbacterium sp. zg.Y909 (assembly GCF_024626565.1). Taxonomy (NCBI): domain Bacteria; kingdom Bacillati; phylum Actinomycetota; class Actinomycetes; order Micrococcales; family Microbacteriaceae; genus Microbacterium; species Microbacterium sp. zg.Y909. The sequence goes on along the minus strand of NZ_JANJFJ010000028.1, from coordinate 23,690 downwards.
GGCGCCGTCGCGCGCGTCGATGTAGGACCAGAGGTTCCACTTGCGCAGCGTGGCATCCGCGTCGAAGGAGGGGAACTCCGCGTAATCCTCCGGGTCCATGACGTTGGAGAAGCGCAGCGCGGTGATCGAAAGCGTCGGATGCCAGCGCACGAGCTCGATCGCCAGCTGCTCCTCGAGGTGCTTGACGAGCGAGTACACCGACTCCGGCCGGGCGGGATAGTCCTCGTCGACCGGGATGTACGGCGGCGGCGCGTCGAACGGCAGCCCCTGCACGGTCTCGCTGGACGCGTACACGATCTTCTGGATGCCGAGGCGCACCGCTGCCCAGAAGACATTGAACGTCGCCGCGATGTTGTTGTGGAAGGTCGCGACGTCGCTGACGATGCCGGGCGCCGGGATCGCCGCTAGGTGGACGAGCGCGTCGACGCCATCGTGCTGGTCATTCACGCCGGCGATCGCGTCGATCACCTGCCCGAAGTCCGTGAGGTCGACCCGAACGAAGCCCGGCCCGCGTTCCCCGACCATGTCGAGGCCGATCACGGTGTGGCCGGCATCCCGGAGGACGCGGACGACGGTACGACCCAGTTTTCCGGATGCTCCGGTGACGGCGATGCGCATGTGATCACCCTGCCACGCCTCCTGTGCGTGCGGGCCGAATACTCACTCGGCGGCGCGAATACCCACTCGGCGGCGAAAGTAGGCTGGGAGGCATGCGGCTTGCCACTTGGAACGTCAACTCCATCCGCGCGCGCGTCGTGCGCACGGTCGACTTCGCGGTCCGCGAGGGCATCGATGTGCTCGCCATGCAGGAGATCAAGTGCAAGCCCGAGCAGTTCCCCTATGAGGCCTTCGAGGATGCCGGCTACCACGTCGTCGCCCACGGGCTGAACCAATGGAACGGCGTCGCGATCGCCAGCCGCGAGCCGATCGAAGACGTGCAGACGTCCTTCCCCGGCATGCCCGGCTTCGCCAAGGGCCACGAAGGCCCCGACGCCCCGCTCGAAGCCCGCGCCCTCGGCGCCACGATCGGCGGCATCCGCGTCTGGAGCCTCTACGTGCCCAACGGCCGCTCCCTCGACGACCCGCACTACGTCTACAAGCTCGATTGGCTGGGCGCGCTCGCCCAGCACGCCCGCGAGAGCCTCACGGAGAACCCCGACCTCGCCCTCGCGATGGTCGGCGACTTCAACATCGCCCCGACGGATGCCGACAACGGCGACCCCACCGTCGTCGAGGGCATCTCGACCCACGTCTCCGCGCCGGAGCGCGCGGCCTTCCGGGCCATCGAGGATGCCGGCATGGTCGACGTCGTGCGCCCGCTGGTGCCGACCGGCTTCACCTACTGGGACTACAAGCAGCTGCGCTTCCCCCGCAACCAGGGCATGCGCATCGACTTCATCCTCGGGTCGCACGCCTTCGCCGACCGGGTCACGGCGGCGTCGATCCACCGCGAGGAGCGCAAGGGCGAGATCCCGAGCGACCATGTGCCCGTGGTCGTCGATCTCGACCTCACGTCGCCCGACGAGGACGACGACCGGCCGATGATCTTCGGCTGACGCGAATACTCACTCCGCGGCGCGAATACTCACTCGGCAGCGCGAATCAGCCCATGTCGGCGGTGGTCACCGCGGGGCCGGGGCCGTAACGCAGCAGCAGCGCTCCGGCCGGGCCTGCGATCGGGGGCTCCAGCAGCGTGAGCCCGAAGGCCGGCCCGTCCGGCGGGAACAGCCGCTTGCCTGGGCCGAGCACGAACGGGTACACCCACAGGTTCAGCACGTCGAAGAGCCCCGCTTGCACCAGACCGCGGGCGAACTCGATGCTGCCGACCACGTGCACTTCTCGGTGCCGCTCGCGCAGCGCGGCGATCTCGGCCGCCAGATCCGCCCCGAGCCGGTGGGAGTTCGCCCACGGCAGCGAGGGCGTTCCGCGGGACGCGACGTACTTGGGGATCGCGGTGAAACGCTCAGCGATCTCGGCCGCGGGGCCCTCGTACTGCGGCCAGTACGCGGCGAAGATGTCGTACGTGCGCCGGCCGAGAAGCAGGGCGTCCATCCGACGGATGCCGGCCATCACGCGTTGCCCTACCGCGCTGTCGTCGACCGGCGCCTGCCAGCCCCCGTAGGCAAAATCGCCGTCCGGGTCCTCCGCGCGGCTTCCGGGTGACTGCGCGACGCCGTCGAGACTGCTGAACAGATCGATGTGGACGAGGCCCGCCATCGGGACTCCTCTCGGTCAGGCCGCCGCGGCGGCGGGGGCGATGTGGAAGGTCGTCGCGAAGCGGCCCAGCAGCGCCGCGTCGCCGCGCGACACGCGCACGATGCCCCGCGCGAGCGCATCGGCGGGAGCGAGCTCCCCGGAGATGAGGCCCCGGATCCCCGGACCCGCGACGATCACGGCATCCGCCTCATGCCCACCGGCGTCGGCACGCTCCTCCGAAGCAGAACCCGCGCCGTCGGCGCCCCCCGCCACCCCGGCGTCCAACCGCCGCACCGCGAGCGCGGCGGCGGCGACCCGCGCGCTCAGGCCCACCTCTCCCACATGCAGGTCGTATCCGGTCGCGGGCAGGGCTGCGGCGGCATCCGGACGGAACGCGGTCCGCAGCGCCATGGTCAGGGAGTCGGCGGTGACGATGTCGTCGGGCTCCGGCTCGCCCATCGCGACGAAGCCCCAGCGCCCGAGCGCCAGCACGATGGGCTCGAGCTCCCGGCCGTACGGGGTGAGGTCGTACACGAGCCCCCGGTGCGACAGCGGGACCCGGCGCACCACCCCGGCATCCTGCAGCTCCTTCAGACGTCTCGCGAGGATGTTCGTCGGAATGCGCGGCAGACCGGCCTTGAGGTCGTTGTATCGGCGCGGACCCACCAGCAGGTCGCGGACGATCAGCAGGGCCCACCGCTCGCCGATCAGCTCGACGGCGGTGGTGACACCGCAGTACTGGCCGTAGCTTCGGGCGGCCACCTACGACTGCGCCTGGTCGGCGAACGCGCCCGGGCCCTGCTCCGTGGCGACGGGGTCCATGTAGAAGAAGCTCAGCACGTTGCCGTCGGGGTCCTCCAGGTCCCGCGAGTACATGAACCCGAGGTCCTCCGGCTCGCGGGGCTCGGTGCCTCCGGCCGCCAGGCCCGTAGCCAACACGGCATCCACGTCCTCGTTCGAGGCCCGGGCGAGCGCCACCATCACCTGCGCCGTAGCGGCCGGATCGGCGACCGGCTTGTCGGTGAAGGTCGCGAAGAACTCCCGGGTCAGCATCATGAAGTAGACGCCATCCCCCCAGGCGACGCACGCGGCGTTCTCGTCCGTGAACAGCGGATTGATCGTCGCTCCCAGCGCGGTGTAGAAGGCCTTGCAGCGGTCGAGGTCGGCCGTGGGCAGATTGACGAAGATGTCGGTCATGGCGTGCTCCCTTGCAGGCCGCCGCGGGGCGGATGCCGGTAGCTTGCTAAAAGCAAGTGCCCTTGTCAAGAGCTCACGTCGTGGCGCGAATACTCACCCGGCGACGATTCCGTCGCACGGGGGATGCCGCGCGGCGGCCTCCCCCGTACGTTGGAAGGATGAGCGCGACCCTGCCCACCGCCCCACCCCGCCGGCATCCGCCGACAGCAGCCGAGCTGCGCACCGACGTGTGGCTGGCCGGCGGCCTCCTGGTCGCGGCCGTGCTGAGCTCCTGGCTGGGACAGGTCGCGGGGTTCTTCGGCGACGAGACCCCGGGGCTCGGCTGGGCGCTGGTGTACTCGGCGGCCGTGACGCTCCCGCTCGCGCTGCGCCGCCGCCACCCCGAGATCGTGCTGATCGTCGTCGCGATCGCCTTCTTCGCCGGGGCGACCTTCCACATCCCCGACCTCTACGTCGGCCAGGTCGCCCTGTTCGTGGCGATGTACACCGTCGGCGCCTGGGTCGACGACCGCCGTCGGGCCACCTTCGCGCGGGTGGTCGTCGTGGTCGCGATGTTCGTCTGGCTGCTGGTCACGATGTTCCAGACGGCCACCAATCCCTCCGGCGACGGCCCGTCGACCGCAGGCGCCTTCTCGCCGATGGCGGCGTACATGGTGATCCAGTTCGTGATCAACGTCTTCTATTTCGGCGGCGCCTACTACCTGGGCGACCGCGCGTACGCGACCGCGCTGGCGTGGACGGCCCTCGAGGAGCGCACCGCCGAACTCGAGCGCGAGCGGGAGCTCACCGCCGCCCAGGCCGTCGCCCTCGACCGGGTGCGCATCGCCCGCGAGCTGCACGACGTCGTCGCCCACCACGTGTCGGCGATGGGCGTGCAGGCCGGCGCCGCGCGGATGGTGCTCGAACGCGACCCCGCCGCCGCGCGCACCGCGCTCGGCGGCGTCGAGGCATCCGCCCGTTCGGCGCTGGAGGAACTGCGCCAGCTGCTCGAGACGCTCCGCACCCCGGATGCCGCCGCCGCACCGGCCGACTCGACCGTGCGGCTGTCGGCGCTGGCAGACCTCGTCGCGCATGCCAACGACAACGGCCTGCCCACCACCTTCACCGTCGTCGGCGAGCCCGCCGAGCCGTCGGAGCTCGTGCAGGTGAACCTCTACCGCATCGCGCAGGAGGCCCTCACGAACGTCCGGCGCCATGCCGGCCCTGGCGCGACTGCCGACGTGCGGCTGCGCTACGACGCGGATGCCGTCGAGCTCGAGGTCACCAACACCGGGCGCGTGCGCGCCGACCGCCCGGGGCTGGGGCTCGTGGGCATGCGGGAGCGGGCCGCGGCCTCGGGCGGCGCGCTCGAAGCCGGGCCCCGCCCGCGCGGTGGCTTCATCGTGCGGGCACGGATCCCGCTCCGAGCGGCGGTGCCCGCGTGAGCGGCGCGGCGACCCGCGTGCTGCTCGTCGACGACCACGCCGTGATGCGCGCGGGCTTCCGGATGATCCTGGATGCCGCAGGCATCGACGTCGTCGGCGAGGCGGCGACCGGGGTCGAGGCGGTGGCAGCGGCATCCACCCTTCTGCCGGACGTCATCTGCATGGACGTGCAGATGCCCGACATGGACGGGATCGAGGCAACGCGGCGCATCGTGGCCGACCCCGCGGTCTCGGCGGCCGTCGTGATCGTGACCACCTTCGACCGCGACGACTACCTGTTCCAGGCACTCGCGGCGGGAGCCAGCGGGTTCCTGCTGAAGAACGCCGGGCCGGAGGAGCTCGTGACTGCGGTGCGCGTCGCCGCCGTCGGTGACGCGCTGCTGGCGCCCGAAGTGACACGGCGCGTGATCGAGCGCTTCACCGCGGGGGGCGCGGCACCGGCGGCAGTCCACGCCGAGGGCACCGATCAGGCGATCGTGCAGCCGGCCGCCGCACCTGCGGCATCCGCGGTACACGTCGACCTCACCGACCGCGAGGCTGAAGTGCTGCGGCTGCTGGCGCGCGCGCAGAGCAACGCCGAGATCGCGCAGCAGCTGTACATCGGCGAGGCGACGGTGAAGACCCACGTCTCGAACGTGCTGCAGAAGCTCGGTGCCCGCGACCGCGTGGCGGCGGTGGTCTACGCCCACACGCACGGGCTGGTCTGAGCCGCAGCGTCCGCTGCGCACGCCCGCGCACGCCGAAGCCCCGGCCCGCATCCGAGGCGGGACCGCGGCTCCACGGGCGGCGTCAGACCGCCGCAGGCACCGGGACGTAGCGCTCGATCAGGGCCATGAACGCGTTCAGGTACGCCGTCAGGAACGTCGCCGTCTCGTCGCTGGTGACCTCGCCGGTGTCGGTGAACAGGCCGGGCACGGACTGCACGTAGCCCTCCGGCTGACCGAGCGTGGGCGCGTTGAAGTGGCTGAGGATCGCCTTCAGGTGCTGCTGCGCGGCGGCGGTGGCGATGCCGCCACCCGAGGTGCCGATCACGGCGGTCGGCTTACCGTCGAACGACGACTGACCGTAGGGACGCGCCGCCCAGTCGAGGGCGTTCTTCAACACGCCGGGGATCGAGCGGCTGTACTCGGGCGTCACGATGATGACCCCGTCGACGCGGCCGATCGCGTCCTTGAACTCGCGCGCAGCCTGCGGCAGGTCGATCTCGAGGTCGACGGAGTAAAACGGCAGGTCGGCGATGGGGATCTCCACGAGCGTTGCACCCTCGGGCGCGAGTCGCTCCAGCGCCTTGGCGAGGCGGCGGTTGATCGACGTCGACGAGATGCTGCCGACGATGTAGCCGATGGTGAGGTCGGTCATGAGCGATGTCTCCTCAGTGTTCTCGGTGGCCGCCGGGTGTCCGCGACCCTGGACCCAGGCCAACCAGCGGCCCACGATATCTATTCCGTCGCATACATCTCCGCCAGCCCGGGCCGCTCCCTCCCCCGTAGGGGGGAGGCCCCGGCCGCGCGCTCACCGCAGAACCCGCCCGAGGGGGGAGGCGACCGATCCGCGCGATGCGTAGCGTCGAGGTATCGACTGAGGAGGAGCTCCATGCTCGAACTGACCGGGATCACCAAGAGCTACGGCGGCCGCCGCGTGCTCGACGACGTCGGGTTCACCGTCGCCCCCGGGCGGCTGACCGGCTTCGTCGGCGGCAACGGCGCCGGCAAGACCACGACCATGCGCATCATCCTGGGCGTGCTCGCGAAGGATGCCGGCACGGTCACCCTCGACGACGCACCAGTCACCGCGGCCGACCGCCGCCGCTTCGGCTACATGCCCGAAGAGCGCGGCCTGTACCCGAAGATGAAGGTGCTCGAGCACATCGTCTACCTCGCCCGTCTGCACGGGTTCTCAAAGGCGGATGCCACGACCCGCGCGACCGCCCTGCTCGAAGAGCTGGGCCTCGGCGAACGCCTGAACGACAACGTCGAGACGCTGTCGCTGGGCAACCAGCAGCGCGCGCAGATCGCCGCCGCCCTCGTGCACGACCCGCAGGTGCTGATCCTCGACGAGCCGTTCTCGGGCCTGGACCCCCTCGCGGTCGACGTCGTCGCCGGCGTGCTGCAGGCCCGCGCAGCCCAGGGCGCCGCGGTGCTGTTCTCCTCCCACCAGCTCGACGTGGTCGAGCGCCTCTGCGACGACCTGGTGATCATCGCAGGCGGCACGATCCGAGCGAGCGGCTCCCGCGACGGCCTGCGCGCAGCGCACTCGACCCGCCGGTTCGAGCTGGTCTCCGCCGGCGACGCCGGATGGCTGCGCGACGAGCCCGGCATCACGGTGCTGGAGTTCGACGGCGGCTACGCCCTCTTCGACGCCGATTCCGACGACACCGTGCAGAGGGTGCTCCGTCGCGCCGTCGCCGCCGGCGACGTCGCAAGCTTCGCCCCTCGGGTTCCGTCCCTCGCCCAGATCTTCAAGGAGGTCATCCAGTGACCGCGTCCGCCCCCTCCTTCGCCCAGAGCGTCTGGCTCGTCGCCGAGCGCGAGATCGGCTCGAAGCTGCGCAGCAAGGCGTTCGTCATCTCCACCGGCATCCTGTTCGTCATCGCCCTCGCCGGCGTGGTGTGGGGCGGGTTCGCCGCTCAGCAGGACATGCGGACTCCCGTGGCCGTGACCGGCCAGACCGCGCAGATCGTCGCTCCACTGGACGGCATGCTCGACATCACCGAGGTGGGTTCGGCCGAAGAGGCCCGCGAGCTCGTCCGCGACGGCGAGGTCGATGCGGCCCTCATCCCGGGCGGCGAGGGCGGATTCGACTTCACGGTCGTCGGTGACGACGCCGTGCCGTCCACGCTGATGTCGGCCCTGAGCGTGTCGCCGCCGGTGGAGCTGCTGCAGACGGAGTCCGACGACGCCGACGGCCTGATGCGCTACATCATCTCGCTCCTCTTCGGCGCGGTGTTCCTCATGGCCGCGACCACCTTCGGCTCGACCATCTCGCAGAGTGTGGTGGAGGAGAAGGCGACACGCGTCGTGGAGCTGCTGATCTCGGCCGTCCCGACCCGGGCGCTGCTGGCGGGCAAGGTGATCGGCAACACGGTGCTCGCGATGGGGCAGATCATCGGCCTGGCCGCCGTCGCCGTCGTGGGTCTCACCGTCACCGGTCAGGCGGAGCTGCTGTCGGGGCTCGGCGCACCGCTGGTGTGGTTCGCGGTGTTCTTCCTCTTCGGCTTCATCCTGCTGGCATCGCTGTTCGCCGCCGCTGCCGCGATGGTCTCCCGCCAGGAGGACATCGGCTCGACCACCACGCCGCTGACCCTGCTCGTCATGGTGCCGTACTTCGTGGCGATCTTCTTCAACGACAACCCCACGATCATGACGATCATGTCGTACGTGCCGTTCTCGGCCCCGGTCGGCATGCCGGTGCGCATCTTCTTCGGTGATGCGCAGTGGTGGGAGCCCCTCCTGTCGCTCGTGATCCTGCTCGCCACCTGCGTCGGCGCGATCTGGGTGGGCGCGAAGATCTACGAGAACTCGATCCTGCGGATGGGCGCCCGCGTGCACCTCAAGGAGGCACTGAAGGGCTGACGCCCTCGGCCCCTTCCTCGAAACGGATGCCGCGACCTCGGCCGACCGGCCGGGTCGCGGCATCCGGCGTCTGCACGGTGCGCGCGGTGAAGCACAGACGCGCATCGCCGCGCAACCGCCTCGCCTGTGAGGACCCGCGGGGTACCGTTGACGGCACCAGGTGAGAGGCGGTTGCACATGCGTGCGTGGATTCGGCGGGTGGCGGCAGCCGCAGTGGTGGCACTCGGTCTGAGCGTGGCGGTCTCTCCCGCATCGGCCGACACCGGCCCGATCGACACAGAGGTGACCGTCTCGGCGACGACGTCCGGGAACGGAGTTCCTACCCCGGAGCCGACGCCGAGCCCGACGCCCGAGCCGGAGCCGACAGCGCCGGCCGTGCCCTCACCGCCCTCCCCAGAAGAATCGCCGGCACCCGCACCGGCACCCGGTGAGGCTCCTCCTGGCGACGACGCCCACTCCGAAGACCACGAGTCTCACGGGCCGACCATGCCCCTGACGATCGAGCCGTGGGACGAGCCGCTGCCCTTCCCGCAGCAGGACCTCATGCGGGCCATGGCCGCGCCCGACTGGCACCTTCCCTTCGAGAACGGCGTGCGGTGGTCGGCCGGCGGACCTCACCGCGACAGCGACGGCGCCGCCTGGGGAGCGGTCGACTTCTCCCCCGGCTCGAGCGGGAACAACCGGGTGGTCTCCGTCGCCGACGGGCGCGTGTACCGCGTCACCTGCCCGGCCGGGTGGTTCCTCGGGGTCGACCACGGCGGCGGCTGGCGGTCGGAGTACTACCACCTCGCCAACGCGCAGGGAAACCTCGTCGGCCAGTGGGTCCCGGCGGGCACGTACCTCGGGGAAGCGGCATCCACCCTCCCCTGCGGCGGGTCCTCGACCGGACCGCACGTGCACCTGTCGATCCTGTTCGGCAATCCTCCGCAGCCCGGATCCGGGGTTCAGCGCCCCTACTATCCGGTGGACGGCATGCGATTCGGCAACTACCGGGTCCGCAACGGTTCCGCCCCGTACCAGGGGCGCTGGGAGGATCTGTCGGGCCGCACGGTCATCACGAACTACGGCTGCTGCCTGGTCTCGACCACGCCCGCGCCGCAGCGGTTCACCTCGACACCGGCGCCTACGATCAGCGGCGCCTCGAATGTGGGCGGGGTGCTGACAGCATCAGCGGGTGCCTGGCAGCCAGCGGCGACGCTGCAGTATCAGTGGCGCCGCGACGGTGCCGCCATCCCGGGTGCCACCGGAACGACGTATCAGGTGACGAAGAACGACCGCGGGGCGACCCTCACCATCGCCGTCACCGGGACCAGGGCCGGCTTCTGGCCGGCGACGGTCGGTAGTGCCGGCGTGACCGTGCCGACACCCGTGGTGCGACAAGCCGGAGCCTCGCGCTACGACACGTCTGCGGCCGTCTCTGCGGCGACCTACGCCCCCGGCGTCGACACGGTGTACCTCGCGACCGGGACGGTCTTCGCCGACGCACTCTCGGCGGCGGCCGCGGCCGGAGCGACCGCGTTGCCCGTGTTGCTGACCCATCCCAACGGCCTGACCTCGTCCACCGCCAACGAACTGGACCGCCTGGATCCGCGCCGGATCGTCATCGTCGGCGGCACCGGCGCCGTCAGCGACACCGTCCTGGAACAGGCGCGGCGCTTCACCTCCGGCGAGGTCGTCCGCCTGGGGGGCGAGGACCGCTACCGCACCTCTGCGGCCATCTCCTCGGAGATCTTCGCCTCGGGCGCCAACGAGGCGTACATCGCCGCCGGGGCGGATTTCGCCGACGCGCTCAGCGCCGCCGCAGCGGCAGGCGCCGCGAAGGCGCCGGTCCTCCTCACGCGGGGTACCGAGCTGCCTGCGGAGGTCATGGATGAGCTCGCCCGGTTGGCCCCGGACCGCATCGTGATCGTGGGCGGTCCGGGAGCCGTCTCTGAGAGGGTGCAGGCCCAGCTCGCGGCGTACGCGGGCGAAGTCATCCGGCTGTCGGGGCAAGACCGGTACGCCACTGCTGCCGCCGTCGCCGCGGAGACCGCTTCGTCCCCCGCTGCGCGCATCTACCTGGCCAGCGGCACGGTTTTCGCCGACGCGGTGTCCGGCGCCGCAGCCGCCGCCGCATCGGGCAGCGCCATCCTGCTCACGCGCCCGACCGGCCTCCCCTCCCCCACCGCGGGCAGCATCACCGCGCTGCGGCCCTCGCGCATCGTCGTGCTCGGCGGCCCTGGCGCGGTGGCCGAGTCGGTCGCCCGCGGGGCAGCGGCGCTCGCCCCCTGACGCGCGAGCGGATGCCGCGACCTCGGCCGACCGGCCGGGTCGCGGCATCCGTCGTATCAGTCGTCCTCGAGCACGCTCAGCACATTGCCGGCCGGATCGCGGAACCACGCGATCGCCGGGCCGCCGTTGCCCCGGGAGATGCCCCGCTCGTCGGTGCCGAGGTCGGGATCGGTGTAGATCTTCGTCTCGACGCCGCGGGCGCGGAGGTCATCGACCGCTGCACCCACGTCGTCGACGACGAAATTCAGCACGGTGAAGTCGGCCGGCCGGTGAGCCTGCTTCGGGTAGGCGATGGCACGCGCACCTCCGGCCAGCTTCAGCTGCACGATCCCCATGTCGGTGATCACCGCGTCGAGACCGAGCGTGTCGCGGTAGAAGGACAGCGCGGCGTCGACGTCGTCGACCGAGAAGCTGCTGAAGGTACGCGCGTCGGCGAGCATGGGTCCCCCTGTCGTTGATGCCGACAGCATGCGCCCGATCGGGTGGGATGTCGAGGGCGTCAGCGCTCGACGAGCACGCCGTCGGGGTCGGCCCAGACCTGCTTCCCCGTGGCGAACACGATGCCCGCGATCGTCACGTGCACGTCGATCTCACCGACGCCGACCTTGGCGCTGGTGCGCGGGTTCGATCCGAGGGCCTTGATGCCGATGGGGAGTGCGGCGAGCGCCTCGCGGTCGCGCACCGCGCCGTGCACGATGAGGCCGGCCCAGCCGTTCTCGACGGCGGATGCGGCGATGCGGTCGCCCACCAGCGCCGATTCGAGGGAACCCGCTCCGTCGATCACGAGCACGGCGCCGTCGCCGGGGGTCGCGAGCGTCTGCTTCACGAGGGCGTTGTCGCGGTGGCAGCGGATGGTGCGCACCGGGCCGTCGAAGGCGGTGTGGCCGCCGAAGTCGTGGAATTGGAGGGCGACGGAGTCGAGCTCGTCGCCGCGCTGGTCGTAGAGGTCTGCGGTCGCGATGGTCATGCCCGTCACCGTAGCGCCCTCCCGGCGCCCGCCGAATGAGTGTTCGCGGGGTCGAGTGAGTATTCGCGGCGTCGAGTGGGTATTCGCGGGGTCACCCCCAGGGGCGCGCCAGCACCGGTTCCGCGGGCGATTATCGTTGGAGTGAGTGGGCCGACGGCGTCCCCGACGTCCCCTGACTCCCTGGAACCATCACATGACAGACATGCTCGACCGCACCGCCTCCACCGCAGCACCCATCCTCGACGTCCTCGCCGACCGCCGGAGCACGCGCGTCTTCGATGCCGACGCGACCATCGACGAAGCCGCCCTCGCCAGCGCGCTCGAAGCCGCCCGCTGGGCGCCGTCGGCCAACAATTCTCAGCCCTGGCGATTCGTCGTCGCGCGGCGCGGAACCCCGGAACACGCCGCTATCCTCGACACGCTCATGGGCTTCAACCAGGCTTGGGCCGGCGCGGCATCCGCACTGGTGGTCTTCGCTGCCGTCACCAGCCACGATGGCGCGCCCCTCGCCTGGGCTGCCTACGACACCGGCCAGGCGGCCGCGTATTTCACGGTGCAGGCGCACGCCGCGGGACTGCACACCCACCAGATGGGCGGATTCGACCGCGATGCGCTGGCGGCGGCATTCGAGTTCGCCGCGGAGCTCACCCCCGTCACCGTCATGGCTGTCGGCACGCTCGGCGACATCGCCTCGGCGCCCGAGGTGCTGCGCGAGCGCGAGAACGCCCCGCGCGTGCGACTGCCGCTGACGGAGCTGATCGCCGCCGACGCCTGAGCGCGGAGCACGAGGGGCCGGGGCGCGCGCCTCGGCCCCTCGCGCGTCACCGTTCGGTAACACAGCAGCCCGAGTGTTGCGGGCACCCTCTCCTCCTGTTTCACTGCTATTACAAATTTCAGTAATTGGTGAACTTTCATTGATTGCTGAACCCGTTCGCGTCTAGCGTGCATGGATAGCTCCCCCGATCCCGGCGGGGAGTGCCCGTCCGCACTCGACGCAGCACCTTCCGGTGCCGCTCAAGGAGGAGTTATGCACAGCACTGCCCGATTGGCGACGGCCGCATCCGCGGTCCTCGCTCTGACCCTCGTCGGCTGTTCGGCGTCGTCGCCCGACGAGGCCACCACGGCCGATCCGATCCGCTTCGCCATCGAGGAGCCTGACAGCCTGGTCCCCGGCAATCACTTCTCCACCTACGACCTCGTGCAGGCGCTGTTCGCCTCGCTGACGACGATCGACGGCAACGGCGACCTCGACTACCTCGCCGCCGAGTCGGTCGAGTCCGATGACGCGCAGCTGTGGACCATCACTCTGCGCGACGGCTGGACGTTCCACGACGGCCAGCCGGTGACAGCCCAGGACTACGTCGACACCTGGAACTACGCCGCGTACGGCCCGAACGGCTGGGTCAACGGCCCCCAGCTGGCCAAGGTCGCCGGCTACGCCGATCTGAACCCCGCCGAGGGTGAGCCCGCCGCGACCGAGCTGTCAGGGCTCAGCGTCGTGGATGACCTGACGTTCACGGTCGAACTCGTCGCCCCCGACCGTCAGTTCCCACTGCAGCTGACCGCCGGCCAGACCGGCCTGTATCCGCTGCCCTCCGAGGCACTGGAGGATGTCGCCGCGTGGGAGGAGAACCCGGTCGGCAACGGCCCCTTCCGCCTCGTCGACGGCTGGGCACCCACCAGCCCGATCGAGGCCGTCGCGTACGAGGACTACGCCGGACCCGACACCAGCATCGAGGCGGTCACCTTCGTGCCGTATCTCGACACCGCGACCGCCTACACCGACGCCCTCGCCGGCGAGGTCGACATCGTCGGCATCGGCGGATCTCAGGTCGCGCAGGCCCGCAACGACTTCGGCGAGCATGTGTACGAGCTCGACGCCCCGGGCGTTGACTTCCTCGGCTTCCCCCTCGACGATCCCCGCTTCGCCGACCCGCGCGTGCGTCAGGCGATCTCGATGGCGATCGACCGCGAAGCCATCAACGACGCGGTGTTCGGTGGCTCGCAGATCCCCGCCACCTCGCTCACCTCGGCCAGCATGCCCGGAGACCCCGCCGGCATCTGCGGCCAGTACTGCGAGTTCGACCCAGAGGCTGCGAAGGCTCTGCTGGCGGATGCCGGTGGCTTCGAAGGCGGCATGGAGATTCACTTCATCGCCAACTGGGGACAGGAAGACCTGTTCGAGGCCATCGCCAACCAGATCCGCCAGAACCTCGGCATCGAGAGCGTCGTCGCCAGCCCGGCATCCGACTTCGCCGCGTTCACCGAGCGCGTCGGCAGCGGCGAGGTCAACGGCCCGTTCCGTGCCCGCTGGGGCGCGCTGTACCCGAGCCAGCAGAACACCCTCACCGCGGTGTACACCGCGACCGGCGAGGGCAACTTCGGCGCCGGTGGCTACTCGAACCCCGAGGTCGACGAGCTGCTCCGGGCAGCGGATGCCGCTGAGACGCTGGAGGAGTCCTACGACGGGTACGCCCAGGTGCAGGAACGGATCCTGGCGGACTTCCCGACCGTGCCGCTGTTCGGCAACCGCTACTTGTACGTCACGTCCGAGCGCATCTCCGAGCTGTACACGGTGTCGGGTGGCGTGGACCTCAGCAAGGTTGTCGTGGCCGACACGGCATCCTGACCGGAACGGAAGAGACACACCTCTTGTACGAACCCGCTTCGGCGGCAGAGACGCCCGGCACGGCGGAGGACATCCTCCGTCGTGCCGGCTCCGTGCCCGCCCACACCTCCTTTCCGACCGTCGACGAGCTCGGGTCCGCCATGGAACGGCTGCGCGCCCAGCGCCCGGACCTCATCACGGTGGAACGGGTCGGCACCAGCCGGCTCGGCGAGCCCATCCCGCTCTACCACGTGGGCTCCGGGGCACGATCGGCGCTCGTGGTCGGCGGGGTGCACCCCAACGAGCCGATCGGCTCGCTCACCGCCCTGCATCTGGTGGAGCAGCTGATCACCGACGACGCCCTGCGCGCGGGCCTCGACACGACGTGGCACATCATCCCCTGCGCCGATCCCGACGGCATGCGCCTGAACGAGGCCTGGTTCGCCGATCCGAGCGATCGCGAGACCTACGCGCGGGAGTTCTTCCGTCCCGCTCCGGCTGAGCAGGTCGAGTGGACATTCCCGTTCTCGTACAAGTCCGCCTACTTCGACGCGATGATGCCCGAAACTCAGGCCCTGGCCCGGGCGATCGACCTCGCGGCACCCGATCTTTACGTGCCGCTGCACAACAGCGAAGGCGGCGGCGCCTACTTCTACCTCTCCGGTCCCGCGCCGGAACTGTACGACTTGCTGCATGCCCTGCCGGCGTCGCTCGGCATCCCGCTGCACGCCGGTGAGCCCGAGGGGGCGCACTTCACGGTGCTGGCCCCGGCGATCTACGAGATGGGCACCCTCCAGGACGTCTACGACTGGAGCGAGTCGCTCGGACTCGACCCATACCCGCCGGGTTCGAGCGGGGATGCCTCCACGTCGTATGCCCGCAAACACGGCACGCTCTCGCTCATCGCCGAACTGCCGCAGTTCAGCGACCCGGCCGCCGGCGACACCTCCACCAGCGACCGCGACTACGCCACCGAGCTGCGTCGCAACGGCGAACTGCTCGTGCAGTCGGGGCAGCGTCTCGTCGCCCTCATCGCCCGCACCGAGCCGCATCTGCGTCTGGACACCCCGCTGCTGCGCGCCGCGCGAGTGTTCGCCCCTCTGGCCGTCTCTGCCGGGGAGGCGAACATCGCCCGTGCCGCTGCACCCGCATCGGTGCGCCCGGCAACCGTGGCCGAGGTGAGCGCTCTCGACGACCTCGTGCATCTGCACCGGTTGCGCTGGGGCGGCATGCTGGCCCGGGCGCTGAGCGCCGAGGTGGCTGCCGGCACCGCAGCGCCCGAGGTGCGCCGCGCTGCCGCCACCGCCCAGGAACTGTTCGACGGCTGGCTGCAGGAGGCCCTGGCCGCCCAAAGCACGGAGCCCCTCCCCCTCAGCGCCGTCGTGGGTGCACAGTATGGTTCGATCCTGGCGGCCCACGCCCACGTCGCGAGGGAGCGGTCGTGCGCCTCTTCGTGACCGTCCTGCAGCGGTTCGCAGGATTCGCGCTGGTCTTCATCGGCGTCACGTTCATCATCTACTTCACGGTGTTCAGCCTGCCCGGAGATCCCGTGCGGGCGCTGGCCGGCGACAGGCAACTGCCACAGTCCGTGATCGACGCGATCAACGCGCGCTATCTTCTGGACCAGCCGCTGTGGACGCAGTACACCCACTACCTCGGCAACCTGCTGCGCGGCGACCTCGGTGTCGACCTCACCGGCCGTTCGGTGGCCGATCAAATGGCGGCCCGCTGGCCCGTGACGATCACGCTGGCATTGACGGCGTGGCTGCTGCAGATCGCGCTGGGCCTGACGATCGGCATCGTCTCGGCCCTCAAGCGCGGCACCATCATCGACCGCGGCCTGCTCGTGGTCACGATCACCCTCAGCTGCATCCCGGTGTTCGTCCTCGGAATCACCGCGCAGATCATCTTCGGCGTGCGTCTGGACTGGCTGCCCGTCGCCGGCATCCGCGACGGCTGGCCGGTGGCCTATCTGCTGCCCTCGCTCGTGATCGCGATGTTCGGTCTGGCGTCGGTGTCGCGCCTGGTGCGCGGGTCGATGATCGAGAACCTCGACGCCGACTATGTGCGCACCGCCCGGGCCAAGGGGATCGGCGAGTCCCGAGTGGTGGGACTGCACGTCATGCGCAACTCCCTCATCCCCACGGCGACCTTCCTCGCGACCGATCTCGGCTACCTGCTGGGCGGCGCCGTGGTCATCGAGGGAATCTTCAACCTGCCCGGCGTCGGGAACCTGTTGTTCTCGGCGATTCGCAACCATGAAGCCACGCTGGTGGTGGGCATCTCCACGGCGCTCATCATCATCTTCCTGCTCACGTCGCTGATCGTGGACGCCCTCCACGCCCTGCTCGACCCGAGGATCCGCCGTGCCTAAGACCACCATCCCCAAGACCACGGTCATCCCCGCGCTCGCCCCCGCTCGCGCCCCCCGCGCGGGGGCGTGGCGGCTGCTGTTGCGCCGCCCGCTGTTCTGGGTGGCCGCAGCTGTGCTGCTGGTGATCCTCGCCTTCGCCGTGGCGCCCGCCCCGTTCGCGGGGATCTTCGGCAACGGCGATCCGCGAGCCTGCGACCTGGCCAACAGTTCGCAGGCCTCCGCACCCGGGCATCCGTTCGGATTCGACCTGCAGGGCTGCGACATCTGGGCCAACGCGGTCTACGGCGCGCAGAGCTCGATCGCGGTCGGGTTCCTGGCCACCGCGATCTCGATGGTGCTCGCGATCACGCTCGGCACCCTCGCGGGGCTCGGCGGACGTATCGCCGACTGGATCGTCTCGCGTCTGACCGAGGTGTTCCTCGGCTTCCCGTTCCTGCTGGCCGCGATCGTGGTGCTCAACACCCTCGGCGTGCGCAACGTGTTCACCGTCAGCGTCGTCCTCGGCGTGTTCGGATGGCCCATGATGGCGCGCCTCATGCGCGGCTCGGTGCGCTCGGTGGCCAAGGCCGACTACGTGCTCGCCGCGCGCACGATGGGACTCGGCGCCCGACGCATCGTGGGGCGCTACGTGCTGCCGAACGCGTTGCAGCCCGTGCTGCTGTTGGCGACCCTCACCGTCGGTGGTGTCATCGTCGCCGAGAGCACCCTGACCTACCTCGGCGTCGGCCTGTCTTCGCCGGCGATCTCGTGGGGCCTGCAGATCGCGGCGGGCTCGCGGGTGTTCCAGTCGGCGCCGCACGTGCTGGTGCTGCCGAGCGTGATGCTGGCGCTGACCGTGCTCACGATCGTCGCGATCGGCGAGGAGCTGCGCAGCGTCTTCGATCCGCGTGAGCGGGGATGACCGCGTGCGCGGGGATGAGGATGCGATGCTGAAGATCTTGCAGGAGGGAGCGACACATGAGCGATGACACCGGGGCGACGGATGCCGTGGACGAGCGCGAGCAGTATCGCCGCCAGTTCGCCGAGGACATCAGCCTCATCTGGGAACTCGCGGGCACCTCGCGCATGGACGGGCGAGTGCTGGGCTACCTGCTGATCATGGATCGCCCCTACATCTCTTCGGCCGACCTCGCGGCCACGCTCGGGGCGAGCACCGGGGCGGTGTCGATGGCGACGAGGCGGCTGATCGACACGAACTTCATCCGCCGCCATTCCGTGCCCGGCGACCGCAGTCACTACTTCAAGGCCGAGGAGGACCCATGGGGCAGCTTCCTGGCCAACGAGCGCCGGTATTTCGAGAAGGAGATCAACTCCCTCGACGCGGCGCTGCGGTGGGTGGGTCCCGATGAGACCGAGGCCCGCGTGCGGCTCACCAACGGTCGCGACTACCTGGAGTGGGTGCAGGACTATCACCACAAGATGCTCGCCGACTGGCGGGAGCACAAGCGCGCCCGCGACGCGGAACAACAGGAGGACACGTGACCGACCCGAGCGCAGAGCACGGCCTGGAGTGGGCCGCGCAGGGTGACCGGGCGCTGCTGGCCGAGCGGGCAGACCAGGCCGTGCTGAGTGTACGCGGCCTGCGCGTGCAGTTCGGTCGCGAGCGTCCGGTCGAGGTCGTGCACGGCCTGGACCTGGACATCGCCCCCGGCGAGGTCGTGGCCGTCGTCGGCGAATCCGGGTCGGGCAAGTCGGTCACCGCACTGTCGGTCATCGGACTGTTGCCCGAAGGCGCGCGTGCATCCGGCTCCGTCCGGCTGCGCGGCCGAGAGCTGCTGGGGCTCACCCAGCGAGAGATGCGCGCGGTGCGCGGTGCGCAGGTCGCGCTGATCTCGCAGGACCCCGTCGCCTCGCTCAATCCGGTGTTCACGATCGGGTTCCAGGTGATCGAGGCGGTGCGCGCCCACAACCGTGCGCTCAAGGGCGCGGCCGCCCGTCGTCGCGCGATGGAGCTGCTCGCCCTCGTCGAGATCCCCGATCCCGAGCGGCGCATGGGCCAGTACCCCCACGAGCTGTCCGGCGGGCAGTGCCAGCGGGTGGGAATCGCGATGGCACTGGCATCCGACCCGCAGCTGCTCATCGCCGACGAACCGACGACTGCGCTGGATGTCACGGTGCAGGCGGAGGTGCTCGACGTGCTCGCCCGGCTCGGCCGACGCGAAGGACGCGGGATCCTCCTCATCACGCACGACATGGGGGTCGTCGCGGAGCTCGCCGACCGCGTCGTGGTCATGCGAGACGGCCGGAGGGTCGAGGATGGCTCCGCCCAGCAGGTGCTCACCGCGCCCGCCGCCGCGTACACCCGGCAGCTGCTGGATGCCGTGCCGCGCATCGGAGCGCGCGGCGCCGGTGCCGCGATCCCCGATACCGGGCTGATGCTCGACGTGCGCGGCCTGGTCGTGGCATACGGCAGCCGACTGAGCGGCAAAGTCCGCGCCGTCGACAGCGTGGACCTCCAGGTCGGTCGCGGCGAGATCCTGGGACTGGTCGGGGAATCGGGCAGCGGAAAGTCGACCATCGCGCGAGCGGTCATCGGCGCCGCGCCGGTGACCGCGGGCTCGATCGTCATCGACGGACTCGACATGCAGACAGCGGGTCGGGCGGAGCGCCGCCGGATGCGCCGCCGCATCGGGGTGGTGTTCCAGAACCCCGCCCTCTCCCTCAATCCGAGATACACGGTGCGGCAAAGCGTCGCCGAACCCGTGTCATCGATCATGGGTCTGCGAGGACGCGCCCTGGTGGACCGCGTGGACGAGCTGCTGGACTCGGTCGGGCTCGCGGAGCACGGCGAGCGCTACCCCCACGAGCTCTCCGGCGGTCAGCGTCAACGGGTCGCCATCGCGCGCGCCGTGGCGCTGGACCCGGCGCTCCTGATCGCCGACGAACCAACCAGTGCGCTGGACGTATCGGTGCAGGCGCAAGTGCTCGAGGTGTTCCGCGAGCTGCAGCAGCGGCTGCGATTCGCGTGTGTCTTCGTGAGCCACGATCTGGCGGTCGTGGATGAGCTGTGCGACCGGGTGACGGTGCTGCGTCACGGTCGCGTCGTGGAATCCGGGGCACGCGAGCAGGTACTGCAGCATCCCGAAGACCCCTACACTCGGCGGTTGATCGCGGCGGCGCCCGTGCCCGACCCGGTGGTGCAGCGCGCCCGACGCGAGGAGCGTCTCGCCGCAGCGGGGGTCCAGGGGTAGCCGGACGCACACTGTAGACGGCGAGCCGCGGGCACACCAGTGCGCGCATGCCGGGCGCACGGCTGGTTATCGTGAAGCATGGTCACCAGCGTCTTGTCGATCGGCACCGCGGTCCCGCCGACACGGCTGGCGCAGCAAGACGTGCGCGACCTGTTCATCGCCCAGCCCGGCGCCAGCCGGCTCACGCAGCGTCTCATCGGCGCCGCTTTCGACGCCTCCGGCATCGAAAGCCGCCATACCGTGCTGGCCGAGTTCTCGGGCGAAGTCCCCGAGACGCCCTCCGGCATCCCGGTGGTCGACGAATCCGGGCGCATCCTGTCCCCGTCCACAGGGGCACGCAACGACGAGTACATCCGGCAGGCGCCGCCCCTGTTCGCCGCAGCGGCGGATGCCGCGATCCGCGGCGCCGGCATCACCCCCGACCAGCTCACCCACGTCGTGACCGTCTCGTGCACCGGCATGTTCGCCCCCGGTCCGGATTACCGCCTCGTGCGAGACCTCGGCCTGCCGGTGACGGTCGAGCGGTACCACCTCGGCTTCGTCGGCTGCGCGGCTGCCCTTCCCGGGCTGCGCACGGCGGCCCGCATCTGCGCCGGCGACCCCGACGCCGTCGTGCTGGTCGTGTGCGCCGAGCTGTGCACGCTGCACTTCCGCGTCTCGGAGGACCCCCAGCAGATCGTGTCGTCGTCGGTGTTCGCCGACGGAGCCGCCGCCGCGATCGTCAGCGCGGATCCGTCGCTGCGGGGCGCGCAGTGGCTGGAGCTCGAGAGGTTCGCCACCGCGGTGACCGACGACGGCGAACACGACATGGCCTGGACCGTCGGCGACGAGGGCTTCGAGATGGTCCTGTCCGCGGAGGTCCCCCGCATCATCGGCCGCGAGATCCGCGGCGCCGTCGCCCGGTTCCTCGGCGACGACGAAGTGGACGCCTGGGCCGTGCACCCCGGGGGCCGCAGCGTGCTGGACCGCGTCGAGTCGGGCCTGGAGCTGCCGGCATCCACCCTGGAGGTGTCGCGGCGCATCCTGCGCGACTACGGCAACATGTCCAGCGCCACGATCCTGTTCATCCTGCGCGAGTTCCTCAACGGCACCGGCGACGGCACCACCCCCGATGCCCGACGCATCGCGACCCTCGCCTTCGGCCCCGGGCTCACGGTCGAGTCGGCGCTCGTCACGCGCCGCACGGCAGAAGCCCCGCACGCCCCGGAAGCCCCGTGACCCTGCGCGAGCGCGACACGGCACTGCGGGAGCTCATGGACGACCCGCACTGCGATCCGCGGCGATTGGATGCCACGCTCCGCCGTTTCGGCACCGTCAACCGGCTCATCTCGGGCTGGGGAGGCATCTACCGCACGCACCTGCGCCCGCACCTGGCAGGGCTCGGCCGCCCCGCACGCGTGCTGGATCTCGGCTGCGGCGGCGGTGACCTCGTCGGGCGGCTGGCGGGGCTCGCCCGGCGCGACGGCCTGCAGGTGCAGTGGCTGGGGGTCGACCCCGACCCGCGCGCGCACGCTGTGGCCCGCACGAGGGAGCTCGACGACGTGCAGTTCCGCAGCACCGACTCGACGGCGCTGCGCGCCGAGGGCGAGCGGTTCGACGCGGTCGTCTCCAACCACGTGCTGCACCACCTGACCCCGGAGGAGCTGTCCGGGTTCGCGGCCGACTCGCTGGCGCTCTCGACCGGGCCGGTCCTGCACGCCGACATCGCCCGCGGACGTCTGGCGTACGGTCTCTACGCCGTGGGGATCGCCCCGTTCGCCCCGGGCACGTTCCTCCACACCGACGGGCTGCGGTCGATCCGCCGCAGCTACCGGCCCGATGAGCTGCAGCTCGCGCTCTCGGTGACGGGGGACGCCGTGGACGGTGGGGGCGCGGCGGTGGGCGGCGCGGCTCACGCCCCGGCGTCCGCGCACTTCTGGCACGTCGACAGCCCGGCCCCGTTCCGCCTGCTCGCCCGCGGATCCGGTCATGCCTGACGTGATCATCGTCGGGGCGGGCCCGGTCGGCACGTTCCTCGCCGCCGAACTCGCCCGGCACGGGGTCGAGGCGGCGCTGTGGGATCGGCGCACGGCGACGGGCGGCGGAACGCGGGCGATCGGTCTGCACGCCCCGGTGCTCACCGCCCTCGAAGCCGGTGGTGCGACCGACCGCATCCTCCAGCGGGCCGTGAAGGTGGGTCGCGGCGAAGCCAGGAGCGGGGGGACCCTGCTCGGTGTCGTGCGATTCGACCGGCTGGCGCAGCGGCATCCGTACGTCGCGACGCTCCCCCAGCCCGAGACCGAGGCGGCCCTGGCGGTCGGCGCTCCGGCGCCGGTGCGCGGCATGGCGGTCAGCGGCATCCAGGTCGAGGGTGAACGTCTGCGCGTGCGGGCGACCCACGACGACAGCACGCTCGAGACGACGGCGCCGCTCGTGGTCGTCGCCGGCGGCGCGGGCGCCCGGCAACTGGTGTTCCGGCCGGGCATGCCGCGCGGCGGGGAGTACCCGGACCGCTATCTCATGTCGGATGCCGCCGTTCGCCCGCGCGACGACGACGCCGTGGCGGTCGTGCACCTCGATGAACGCGGGGTGCTCGAGTCGTTCCCGCTGCCCGACGGCCGGCGCCGGTTCGTCGCATGGGACATCGGGGGCGCTGGCGGCAGCAGCGTGGACGACCATGACGACGACGCCCGCCTCGCGCGGCTGCGTGCGGCGCTGACCGCCCGCGGCGAGCACGAGGGGGCCGCGGCGATCACGGCGGCCGCATCGTTCCGCGTCCGGCGCGTGGTGGCGCCCCGACTGCGCCGCGGTCGGCTGTTCGCGATCGGCGACACCGCTCACGAGGTGAGCCCCATCGGCGGGCAGGGCATGAACCTCGGCCTCTTGGATGCCGCGGGCCTCGCGCCGCTGCTCGCGCGCTGGGTGCGCGAGGAGGCGGCACCGGAATCCGAGCTCGCCGCGTGGGAGCGCGACCGGGTGCGTTCGGCGCGGCGCGCGGCGCTGCTGGCGTCCGCGAACACGGGGCTCGGGCGACCTGTCGGGCCGGCGGCGCACGCCGTCCGGTCGCGGGCGATGCGCGTCGCGCTCGCGGCGGGAGGAACGCTGTTCGCCCGCGCGTACGCCATGGGTTTCGACGCCGCCAGCTGACGCGGCCCGGAGTCGCCCGGGGCGGACGACTCACGCGACGGCGCGAATACTCACTCGACGGCTCAGGGGACGAGGCTGCCGGGCGACGCGACGAGCTGCACCGCGAGGAGCAGGGCGGCGGCCATCACCAGGCGGAACACCGTGCGGTCGGGCGGACGCACGACCACGCGCGCGACCGTCGCGAGGGCGAGCACGGCGACCGCGCCGAAGAGGATCCACGCCAGCGGGCCGAGCGCGCCGGCATCCGCCGCCCCCCACAGCACCGCAGCGGCACCGGCGAGCACGGCGAGGCCCGCGAGCGCCGCGGCCGGGCGCGCGCCCATGCGGTGGGCGAGCCCGCGCACGCCGGTGCGCCGGTCATCGTCGAGGTCGGGCAGCACGTTGGTCAGGTGCACCGCGGCGCCGAGCGCGCCGCCGGCGACCCATGCCCACCAGGCGGCGAGCGCGGGCGGCTGGGCGGAGAGGGTCGCGAGCGACGGGAAGATGCCGAAACTCACCACGAAGGGGACGATCGACACCGGCGTCGCCTTGAGGCCGGCGTTGTACGCCCAGGCCGACGCGAGCGCGACGGCATGGGCGGCGAGCATGCCGACGCCGAGCAGCGCCGAGAGCACCAGCGCCACCACGAGCGCCACGATCGTGGCAGTCCAGGCGGTGCGGGCTGAGACGTCGCCCCGCACGAGCGGCTTGTCGGTGCGCCCCACCTCGCGGTCACGGTCGCGGTCGATCGCGTCGTTCGAGATACCCACCGACAGCTGTCCGCA
>NZ_JANJFJ010000243.1:0-6731 GCF_024626565.1 Microbacterium sp. zg.Y909 | reverse complement strand
GGCACGGTGGGCCCGCATGCGGGTCAACTAGGCTTGTCTGCGATGTCGAACACTCGCGCTGAAGCCGCGTATCAGCGCTCGGTGGCTGCCTTCCGCAACCCGACGCTCGACCTGCTGCACGGCCGCCACGCACCGTTCGTCGTCGCCGTCCTGTCGATCGTCTTCACCGCCGACCGGCCCGCGGTGGCGGTCGCCGATGCCCACGCCGAGATCGGCGAGGCGCTCGAAGAGCTGCGCGCCGCCGGCTACGACGAAGACGAGCGCCGACTCCCGGCCGGCACCGCCCGCGAGATCTGCCGCCACTGGGTGCGCGTCGGGTGGCTGGCGCCGCAGATCGAGAACGACGTCGAGGTGTACCGGCTCACCGCGCACGCGGTGGGCGCCCTCGACATCGCCGGACGCGCGGGCGGCGGGCGGGCCCGGGTGTCGCGGTCGCGGGTGCGCACGCTGCTGGAGTCCGTGGAGCGACTCGCCCGCGATGCCGAGACCGACCCCGAGCAGCGGGTCGCCATGCTCCTGGCCGAGCGTGACGCCCTCGATGCCGAGATCGCGCGCATCCGCAACGACGAGGCCGAGCCCGTCGACGACGAGCAGCTGTTCGAAGAGGCCGAGAACGTGCTGCACCTCGCCCGCGAGCTGCCCGCCGACTTCTCACGGGTCGCCGAGTCGATCAAGGCGATGCAGCGCGACGTCGTGGCCGACCTCCGTCGGGATGTGCGCCCGACGGGCGAGATCCTCCGCGAGTACCTGCAGCGCGGCCGGCACGTCATGCAGGCGACCCCCGAGGGACGCGCGTTCGAGGGAGCCCTGCGTCTCATCGGCGACGCCGAGAACATCGACCGACTCACCGGCCAGCTGCACGCCGTGCTCGCCCAGCCGTTCGCCCGGCTCATGGCCCCCGCCCAGCGCGCCGACCTCGACGCCATCGGACGTCAGGTCGAGAAGGGGGTGCAGGAGGTGCTGACGGCGCAGCGACGTGCGTCGCAGGTCATCACCGCGCAGGTGCGCACGCACGACCCGGTGCGCGACCGTCAGGTCGACGAGCTGCTGCGCGGCGTCATGTCGGGTCTGCAGCTGTGGATGCAGCGCTCGAAGCCGAGCGACCGTGTGGAACCGCTGCACACCTTCCCCGTGGCCGACGTCGGGCACCTCCGCCGGTCCATGAGCGACCTGCGGCCACCCGGGGCGCCCGAACCGCTGCCGTCACCCGGCGACGTCGAGTTCGTCGATGCCGACACCCGCGCCTGGGGCGGACCCCGCTACGCCGAGCTCGAGGCGTACGTGGCGACCCTCGGCGACCGTTTCGACCTGGCCACCGCCTTCGAAGGGGCCGCCGATGACACCCGGCGGCCGGTCGACCTGCTGGGACTGCTGGAAATCGCCCACCGCAACGGCATGACCGAGGGCGACGAGGTCTCCGTCGCCGAAGCGCGACGCCCCGACGGCACCAGCCGCCGATTCGCCTTCGGCGCCGTCACCGCCAGAACCGTGAAAGAACCGACGCATGACTGAGCCCCCAATCGCCCCCGACACCAGCGACGCCACCGACGCCACGGGCGACGAGCCGTTCATCGCCCCCGTGGCGATGGAACACGACCCCGATGAGCTCTTCGCCGGCGACGTCGGCGTGCTCGACGCCGACGCGCGGCGCGTGCTCGTGCGCCTGCTGCAGCGCCGATTCCTGCTCGCCGACCGCAACCGCGGCGAATGGACCGTGCTGATGGACCACCGGCACGCGATCGAGTCCCGGCTCAACGACCTCTTCGTGCGTCTCGTCGTCGACCACGACCGCGGCGTCGCCTACAAGGAGCAGGTGCGCTCCGACGAACTCGAGATCCCGATCCTGCTGCGCGATGAGGCGTACTCCCGCGCCGAGACGCTGGTGCTCGTGCACCTGCGCACCGTCTACCAGCGCGAGAGCACGACCGGCGAGTCCTCCGCCCGCGTCGACATCGAAGACATCGAGCAGACCGTGCTGACCTACTTCGCCGAAGCCGACGGCAGCACCGCGCGCCGCCAGAAGGCGATCAGGGCGGCCGTCGCCCGGCTGCGCCAGGACGGCGTCATCGAGGAGGAGTCCGAGGGGCGCTACCTCATCAGCCCGCTCGTGGAGATCCTGCTCAGCGCCGACCGGTTGCGCGACCTGCGCGACTGGCTCGACGAGCAGACGAGGCGATCCGGCACGATCGACCTCGACGACGAGGCCGATGCCGACGCCGACGACGACACGGACGACGCCGGCCACACCGGCGACGTGGATGCCGAGATCTACGCGGAGGCCGCACGATGACCATGCTCGACACCCTCTTCGGGCTCATCCCCGCGGCATCCCGAGGGCAGCAGTGGGTGGCCGACGAGCTGCAGCTGGTGAACTGGGGCGGCTACGACGGCGCCCACCGGGTGCGCTTCTCGCCGACGGCGACGCTGCTCTGCGGTGGCTCCGGCTCGGGCAAGTCGACCCTCATGGACGCCTACGTCGCACTCATGATGCCGCACACCACCCCGTTCAACGGCGCGTCCAACGGCGCCGTCGTCGGGCGCCCGCGCGGGCAGGAGCAGCGCAACATCCTCTCCTACGCCCGCGGCAAGACCGACGAGACCCGCACGGACGACGGCACGAAGGTCACCGTGCTGCGCGGCGACGGCGTCGACACCTGGACCGCCGTGTCGATGACATGGCTCGACCACGACGGATCGCGCTTCACCGCCGTGCGCGCCTGGTACATCCCCGCCGGTGCCCGCCTGGTCGAAGACACCGTGCGGGTCCGCGCCACGGTGGCCGGGCCCTTCGATCTCAGTTCGCTCGAAGACGCCGCCCGTCAGCGCCTGACGGATGCCGCGGTCAAGAGCACGGGGCTCGACACGGTGGCCACCGACCGCGAGTTCTCGGCCCGCCTGCATTCCGTTCTGGGCATCGGCGCGGCAGGAGCGGGCGCGAAGGCGATGAGTCTGCTCGCCCGCATCCAGGCAGGTCAGCAGATCACGACCGTCGATGACCTCTACAAGCGGATGGTGCTCGAAGAGCCCGAGACGATGGCCACCGCCGACGCCGTCGTGGCGCACTTCGACGGGCTCGAGAGCACCCGCAGCCGCATGCTCACCGCCCAGCAGCAGGTGCGTGCGCTGCAGCCCATCCGCTCGGCGCGTGCACGCATCGAAGAGGCCGCCGAGCGGCTGCGCCTGATCGACGCGATCGGGCGGTTCAGCGAGCCCGATTCGCTGGCGACACTCTGGCGGGCCTCGCGCCGTCTCGACCTGCTGCGCGACGTCGAGGCCGAGCTGCAGGCGGCCACGCGCACCGCCGACGCGAAGGTGCGAGAAAAGCAGGCGCTGGCCGATGCCGCCGACATCGAACGCGAGGGCCTCGGCGAGGTGCTGCGCGCTGCCGGCGGCGACCGGCTCAAGACCGCCCACCGCGAGCTGCGCGGCCTCGAACGCCGCCTCATCGACGTCACGCGGGAGCGCGAGCGGCTCGACGCCGCACTCGACGTGCTGCAGGTGCAGGCCGCCTCGGCGCGGGAGTTCGAGACGCTGGCGGAGCGCGCCCGGCGGGCGCTCGCGGATCCCGACGCGAAGGCGACGCTGCGGGAAGCGTACGGCGCGGCGATCGGCGCGAGGAACGCACGCGCCGCCCGCATCACCGAGCTCGAGGCCGAGCGTCGCGAGGCTGCAGGGCGCCACGACAACATCCCCACCCGGCTGCGTGAGTCCCGGGAGCTGCTGGCACGGGCCGCGGGACTGGGCTCCGATCAGCTGCCCTTCGTCGGCGAGCTGATCGAGGTGCGCACCGAGTTCGAACCGTGGCGCGAGGCGTTCAACCTCGCCCTCGGCGGGTTCGCCACGACTCTGCTCATCGACACCGCTCACCTCCCGGCCTTCCGCGCCGCCATCGAATCCGTCCGCACGTCCGAGCGACTGCGCTACGAGGGGGTGCAGACGGGGCTCCCCGAAGTCGGCGCCCGCGACCCGCAGACGCTTCCCGGCCGGCTGGACTACCGCAGCACCCCCTTCACCGGCTGGCTGCAGGATGAACTCTCGCGCCGGTTCGGCTACGTCTGCGTCGACACGTCAGGCGAGCTCTCGGCGCATCGGATGGCGCTGACGATCGCAGGTCAGACCTCACAGGGTGCGCGCGGCGCGCACGGTGGGCACGGCCGGCGCAACGTGCTCGGTTTCTCCACCGACCGCCGCGTCGGCGAGCTCGACGCGCAGCTCGGGGCCGCGCGGGCCGAGCTCGAGGCCGCGCAGGCTGCCACGCTCGAGGCTGCGGCCGAACTCGACGCACTCGACGCGCGGCGCGGCGCGTACGAGAAGATCCAGGACCTGACCTGGGACCAGGTCGACGTGGCATCCGTGGAGAAGGAGCGCGAGCGCTGGACCGCGATCATCGACGAGGTGACCGCCGACAATCCGACGATCGCCGGCATCCAGTCCCAGATCGCCGCGAAGCGCCTGGAGGCGGCCGAGCTGCGCGAGGGCATCGGCCGCGCCAAGGCCGAACAGCAGCGGCTCACCGACTCGTGGGCCGCCGTCACCGACGAGGTCGACACCGCCCAGGCTGCGGTCGACGCGGCCGACGATGCCGGGCGCGCGCTGACCGACGACCAGGCCGCCTACCTCGACGGGCAGTTCCTGCTGCCCGACGGCGAGGGAGCGTCCACGCGCATGCAGGAACTGGCGCGATTCGACGCCGCCCTCGACTCGGCATCGCGGCGGTTCACCGAGGACCAGCGCGCCGCGCAGGAGGCGGTGGGCGAGCAGCGCGAGAGCCTGCGCCGCACGCTGGCCGGCTTCCTCGACCGCTGGCCCAACCCCAACCTGCTCGCCGACCCCGACCACTCCCTGGGCGACTTCGAGCGCATTCTCACCGAGCTCGAGACCAGCGGGCTGCACGAGCTCGAGTCCGAGTGGCGCGACAGCCTGCTGAAGCTCTCGGGAAACGACCTCACCAACCTGGACTCGACCCTCAGCCGGTCGCTGCGCGAGATCCGCGACCGCATCGAGCCGATCAACCTGATCATGCAGGACCTGCCCTTCTACGACGACGACCACCGGCTGCAGATCTCGCCCCGCGAGAACCAGTCCGAGGCGCGCCGCCGGTTCCGCAAGGAGCTGCGCGATGTGCGCGCGCTCATCGATTCCGCCGAGAGCGACGACGACCGCGAGCGCGTCTACCAGCGGATGTCGCGGCTCATCGACCGGCTGCGTCGCACCGCGCCGGACTTCGGCGAGCTCGTCGACGTGCGCAACCACGTGCGCGTGAGCGCCGAGCGGGTACACGCGGTGACGAAGCAGCACGTCGCGCTCTACGACCACATCGGTGAGAAGTCCGGCGGTGAGTCGCAGGAGCTCATCGCCTTCATCGTCGGCGCGGCACTGCGGTATCAGCTGGGCGACGCCGGTTCCGAGCGCCCGCGCTACGCCCCGGTGTTCCTCGACGAGGCACTCATCAAGGCCGACGCGCACTTCACCAAGCGCGCGATCGGCGCCTGGCGGGGATTGGGTTTCCAGCTCATCATCGGCGCGCCGAACGACAAGTACAGCGCGATCGAGCCGCACGTCGACGTCGAGTACGACATCCTCAAGGACACCCAGGGTCGCTCGTGGGCGAAGCCGAAGGTGGGGCTCCCCGCCGTCGCTCGCTGAGTCGAGGCTCGCGACGCGGCACCGCTCCAGTACTACGCGGGCGGCCCGCAGGTCCACCCCTTTGCCCGGCGGCGCGATTCGCGCCATGGTGGAGCGTGCAGTTCACAGACGAAGACCTCGGCGCCTGGGTGGCGCGCCAGCGCTGGTACGCGGGCAAGAGCCACGTTCCCCGCTTCCGCATCCTCGACGTGCAGCCTGCCCCCGGCGCCACGCGCTACCTGCTCATGGACGACGCCGGCGCCGTCCCTGCGCTTTACAACGTGCCGCTGGCACTCGTCGATGCGCCGTCTGAGGGCGATGCCGTCGTCAGCCGCACCGCCGACGGCTACCTGATCGATGCCGCGCGGCATGCGGCCTTCGCCGTCGGAATGCTCGCGGAGATGGGCGTCGACGTCGGCCGCGTGACAGGCTCCCGGGTGCTCTCGGGCGAGCAGTCCAACACGTCGATCGTCTTCGAGGAGGACGGACACCCGACGATCATCCTGAAGCTGTTCCGCACCCTGCACCACGGCGAGAACCCCGACGTCACGGTGCAGCGCGCGCTGAGTGACGCGGGGTCGCCGTACGTGCCGCGCTTCCTCGGGAGCCTCGACGCAGAATGGCCCGATTCCGGACGCGAGTCCGGCGTGGCGCGTGGCACCCTCGGGTTCGCCCAGGACTTCCTCCCCGGCGTGAAGGACGGCTGGGCCGTGGCTCTCGATGCTGCCGGGGAGCGGCGGGACTTCACCGACGCGGCACGCGACCTCGGCACCGCCCTCGCCGGAGTGCACGCCGCTCTGGGCGCGAGTCTGGGCACCGTGGATGCCGGCCCCGAGCAGGTCGCATCCACGGGGCTCACGTGGCGGCGCAGGCTCGCCACGGCCGCCGCCGAGGTACCCGCCGTGGCCGACCGGCTGTCGGCGATCGACGCGGTCTACCAGGCCGCGCTGGAGCGCCCCTGGCCGCAGCTGCAGCGCATCCACGGCGATCTCCACCTCGGCCAGGTGCTCGCGGTGCAGGATGGCGGGTGGCGCGTGGTCGACTTCGAAGGCGAGCCGCTGCGCCCCATGCCTGAGCGCGCGATCCCCGATCTGCCGCCGCGCGAC
>NZ_JANJFJ010000242.1:0-6732 GCF_024626565.1 Microbacterium sp. zg.Y909 | reverse complement strand
CGCAGCTCGAGCCACGCCCTTCCCGGCACCTTCATCTCGGCGCGAAGGCGCAGCATGCTGCCCTCCTCGACCGTCTCCACCCGCCAGAAGTCGATGACGTCGCCCGGCGCGACCCGCGAACGACTGCGCCGCCCCCTGGCCAGGCCCACACCGCCGGCGAGCTTGTCCATCCACCCGCGCACCGCCCACAGCAGCGGCGTCGAGTACCAGCCGTTGTCGCCGCCGATCCCGGTGATCACGCCCCACAGCCGCTGCGGGTCGGCCGAGGTGAGGGTGGAACGCTCGTCGGTGTACGCGGTGCGCCCGGCCCAGTCGGGATCCGACGGCAGCGGGTCCGAGGGAGCGCCGAGCACCTCGGAATCCTGCCAGCTGGTCTCGACCTCGTCGGCCGCGACCCGCCCGAGTGCGAGGCGCACGGCACGACGGTAGGGGGTGAGGCCTCCCTCGGGCGGCGGGATGAGGTCGTCGACCGCGTGGTCGTCCATGACGCACTCGTTCTGCAGCGACGCGACCAGCGGCCGGGCGATGGCCCGCGGGATGGGCGTGACGAGGTTGACCCAGTGCGAGGCGAGCCCCGGCGTGAACACCGGCAGCGACGCGATCGCCCGCTGCGGCAGACCCGCCTCGGCGGCGTACCCGTTCATCATCTGTCCGTACCGCAGCACGTCGGGACCGCCGATGTCGACGGCCCTGTTGACGTCGGCATCCACCCGCGCCGCCCCGAGCAGGTAGTGCAGCACGTCGCGCACGGCGATCGGCTGGATGCGGTTGCGCACCCAGCGCGGCGCCGGCATGTACGGCAGCACCTCGGTGAGGTGGCGCACCATCTCGAACGAGGCCGAGCCCGAGCCGATGACCACGCCCGCCTGCAGCACCAGGGTGGGGACGCCGGAGGAGAGGAAGACATCCCCCACCGCGACCCGGGAGCGTAGGTGGGGTGACAGCTCGCCGCCGGAGGGGTGCAGGCCACCCAGGTACACGATGCGCCCCACCGATGCCGCGGCGGCGGCCGCCGCGACCGTCTCGGCCGCGCGCAGGTCCGTGCGGTCGAAGCCGGGGCCGGCGGCCATGGAATGGACGAGGTAGTACAGCACGTCGACGTCGCGCACGGCTTCGCGCACCGCGTCGGGGTCCTCGGCGGAGCCGGTGACCACCTCGACGGAGTCACCCCAGGGGAAGGCCGCCACCCGGCCGGCGTCGCGGGCGAGCACGCGCACGCGGTATCCGGCCTGGCGCAGGCGCGGCACCAGACGTCCGCCGATGTAACCGGTGGCCCCGAGCACCAGCGCCAGGGGAGCCGAGCCGTCGGGGCGCGGCACCGCGCGCAGGGCCGCGTCGGCCGCAGTGAGTTCGCTCATGCCGCGACGTTACGTCGCGGCATCCCCGCGCGCCACACGCCCCCTGTGGGCTGCCGAGTGAGTATTCGCGGTGCCGAGTGAGTACTCACTCCGGCATCCGAATACTCACTCCGCGGCGGCAGGGACCGCCGTTGCCCGCGCGCGATAGCGCACCGCTGCGCCCGGTGCCAACTGCCTGCAGGTCGTCCGCCCAGCCTCGTAAGGTACCCGGGACGGACCGAACGGACACGTCCGTCGCGCCCGCGCGGCGCGAGAGAACGCGGAGGACCCATGACCCGACAGGCAGAGACGACCGAGGCCGAGACCCCCAGGCTGGAAGTGGACGACGTGATCGTCGTCGACAAGAAGCGGGTGCGCACCGCGATCGGCGGGACCGCCGTGGGCAACTTCATGGAGTGGTTCGACTTCGGCATCTACGGCTACCTCGCCGTCACGCTCGCCATGGTGTTCACCGCAGACCTGCCGGAGCCCTGGGGGTTGCTGGTGACCCTGTTCGGGTTCGCGGTGTCGTTCCTGGTGCGCCCGATCGGCGGTCTCGTCCTGGGTCCGCTGGGTGACCGAATCGGCCGCCAGCGGGTGCTGTTCTTCACCATGGCGCTCATGGCGGTGGCCACCGCCCTCATCGGGGTGCTGCCGACCTCCGATCAGATCGGCCTGTGGGCCATCGTGCCGCTGTACCTGCTGAAGATGGCGCAGGGCTTCTCCACCGGCGGCGAGTATGCCGGTGCGACGACGTACGTCGCCGAGTTCTCCCCCGACCGCCGTCGCGGGTTCTGGTCGTCGTGGCTCGACGTCGCGTCGTACGTCGGGTTCGCTGCGGGAGCCTCGGTGGTGGCACTCACGACCCTCATCACCGAGAGCGTCTGGGGACCCACGGCGATGGTCGACTTCGGCTGGCGCATCCCCTTCCTGCTGGCGATCCCGCTCGGCGTGGTGGCGATCTGGTTCCGCCTGCGCATCCCCGAGACCCCGGCCTACGAGACGACGGTTGAGCATGAGTCGACCGTCGCCGCCGATGACCCGCTGGCGCGTCACGGCGTGGTCGGTATCCTGCGCCACCACTGGCGCCCCGTCCTCATCTGCGTGGCCATCGCCGCCGCCACCAACACGGCCGGCTACGCGCTCACCAGTTACATGCCCACCTACCTCGAGAACGAGGTCGGCGTCTCCAACCTCACCGCCGCAGTGGCGACGGTGCCGGTGCTGCTCGTCATGTCGGCGTGCCTGCCGCTCATCGGCCTGCTGAGCGACCGCATCGGGCGGCGCCCGGTGTACCTCATCGCGGCGGGCTCGACGCTCGTGCTCATGGTTCCCGCCTTCGCCGTCATGCAGATCGGCGAACTGTGGGCCGTCTTCGTGGCGCTGACGATGGTCGCGGTGCCGGTGGCCTTCTACGTCGCCGTGGCGGCATCGACGCTGCCGGCGCTCTTCCCCACGGCATCGCGCTTCGGCGCCATGGCGATCGCGTACAACGTGGCATCGTCGCTCTTCGGCGGCACGACCCCGCTGTTCAGCCAGGGCCTCATCGAACTCACCGGCAACACGTACATGCCGGCGTTCTACATCATGTTCTTCGCGCTGCTGGGCAGCGTCGCCATGCTGGCGATGAAGGAGACCGCGCAGCGGCCGCTGCTCGGCTCGGTGCCCACGGTGGAGACGCCCGCCGAAGCCGAGGCCGTGGTGGAGCGCCAGGACGAGGACCCGCTGATCGACACCTCGACCATGCCGCTCCCCATCCACCGCCCCGCCGAGTGAGTATTCGCGCCGCCGAGTGAGTACTCGGCGGCGCGAATACTCACTCGAGCCCGCGAATACTCACTCGGCAGCAACGGGTGCGACGCGGAGCGGAATTCGGGATCGGCGGGTCGCTTCGGCCCGCAGCGGCACGGCGAAGGCGGATGCCAGCAGCAGCGCCATCCCGGCGCCGATCATCGCCCCACCCACGGTGTCGCTCAGCCAGTGCGCGTGCAGGTACGTGCGGCTGAAGGCCATCAGCACCACCCACACCGCCCCTACGATCACGACCGACAACCGCGGGAAGAGCACGGCGGCCACCACCGCGAGGGTCGCGGCGTTGGCGGCGTGCCCAGAAGGGAACGAGCCGTAGTCGCTGATCACCAGGATCTCCTCGGGGCGCGCCCGGCCGAAGAGGTGCTTGAGCACCTGCACCGCCGCGGCGCTGAAGATCGACGCCGCCACGAAGTACAGAGCACCCATGTACCGCCGCATGATCAGCAGCGCCAGCGCTCCCCCGATCGGCACAACGAAGACGCCGAACACTCCCCCGCCGAGCCAGTTCATGGCCAGTGAGAACACCGCCACCGCCTCGACCTGCCACCCGACGAGGGCCTGGTTCCACCAGTGGTCGAGCACGAAGGGCTCGGGCCCGCGCTGCAGGATCCACGCGCCCAGCGCGCAGGCGAGGGCGACGAGCACGATCCCGGGCACGAGCAGGCGCGCAGTCGGACGGTTGAGGGCTTCCATCACCTCATTGTGCGACGTCAGGCAGCCCGGCGGAGGGGGCTTGCGGACGGCTTGCCGCAAAGGCTATCGCGCCGCCGCCAGCCGCCCGCGCATACGAGCACTACGGCGCGAGGCGCTACGGCGCGAGGCGCTCGACCGTCTGCGGACGCACGACCAGCCACAGCGCCAGCACCCCGATCACGCCACAACCGACCATGACCGAGGCCATCGTCGTCGGGGTGATGCCGCCATCGCCCGCGATCAACCCCACGAGCGGCGAGACGAGGCCCGCCACACCGAAGTTGACGGCGCCGACGAGCGACTGCGCAGTGCCGGCGGCCTTGCCGTGGCGGTCCAGCGCCAGCACCTGCACGCACGGGAACGTGAACCCGCATCCGGTCATGAAGATGAACAGCGGCACCATCACACCCCAGATGCCCACGTCGAGGGCGTCGCAGACCAGGATGGCCGATCCGGCGACCACGAGCACCGCGGTCGAGAAGGCCATCACCCACTGCGGGCCGAAGCGGGCGGCCAGCCGCGATGCGGTCTGCACGCCGATGACGACGCCGACGGAGTTGATGGCGAACAGCAGTCCGTACTGCTGGGGGTCGAAGCCGTAGGTCTGCTGGAAGAGGAACGAGGATGCCGAGAGGTACGAGAACAGCCCACTGAAGGTCATGCCGCCGATGATGAGCACGCCGATGAAGACGCGGTCGCTGAGCACGGAGCGATACCGCTGCAGCACGGTCGTCGATCCCCGCTCAGCGCGGCGGGCCGCGGGCAGGGTCTCGGGGAGGAACGCCACCGCGCAGGTGAGCATGACGACGCCGTAGATCGCCAGGGCCACGAAGATGCCGCGCCAAGGCACGACGGTCAGCAGCGCCGAGCCGATGAGCGGTGCGACGACCGGGGCGACACCGGACACCAGCGCCAAGCGGCTCAGCATGACCACGAGCCGGCGACCGCCGAACAGGTCGCGCACGATGGCGGCCGCGACGACACCGCCGGCGGCGGCGCCCGCGCCCATGAGCACCCGCGCGAGCATGAGGAGCTCGAGGTTCGGCGCGATCGCGGCCGCCGCGCTGGCGACCACGTGCAGCGCGGTCACGACGATGAGCGGCACGCGGCGGCCCACCTTGTCGCTGAGCGGGCCGACGACGAGCTGACCCAGGGCGAAGCCGATCATCGTGCCCGTGAGGGTCAGCTGGATCGACGCTGCGGAGGTGCGGAAGTCCTCTTCGAGCGCCGGGAAGGCCGGCAGATAGAGGTCCACCGTGAAGGGCCCGAGCGCGGTGAGCGCACCGAGCAGGATGACGTAGAGCACGCGGCGGCGGGTCGACAGCGCGTCACCGGGGTGCAGCACGATCGGAGCGGTCGTGGGGTTGGCGCCCATGGTGCGGATGGCACCGGTCGCCGTGCGGCCTGCGGTGCGGATGGCACCGGTCGTAGCGGGGCGGTCGGTGCCTGAGGAGTCGGCGGCGGAGACGGTGGGGACGGGCGAAGTATCGAGCACGGTATCCAGGGAGTCGCAGGGCGGAATCGTCGAAACGATTCGAGAACCGGACGAGTCTAGCTCCTTCCCAGCCGTTGACCTATGCGTGCGAATAGGCTGAGGCGACCGTCGCGCCCCCGCGCGCCCCGTGCGCCCCTCCGAACCGAGATCACACATGACCCCGACACCCTCCGACCGCCCCACCAAGCGTGTGAGCGGCAACCCCGCCACCCAGGCCGACATCGCCCTCACCGTCAAGCAGCAGCGTGAGCGGCAGAAGCAGGAGAAGCTCGCGCAGTACCAGCGGGAGCTCGCCAAGCGTCGCCGCAGCAAGCTCGTCTGGTGGGCCGTGGGCGTCGCTGCGGCCATCGCGGTCATCGCCCTCGTCGTGGCATCCATCGTCTTCACGCCCAAGCCCGTCACATACGACCGCGGTGACGGCGACGGGACGGCGATCCCGGGCGTCGAGACGTTCGAGAACACCGCCACCCACGTCGAGGGCACCGTCGCCTACCCGCAGACCCCGCCGGCCGGCGGCGACCACAACGCCGCCTGGCTGAACTGCGGCATCTACTCCGAGCCGGTTCCGAACGAGAACGCGGTGCACTCGCTCGAGCACGGCGCCGTGTGGATCACCTACGACGCGGATGCCGTCGACGAGGCGGGCCTGGATGCCATCAAGGCCAAGCTGCCGTCGAGCTACGTGCTCCTCTCCCCCCACGAGGGCCTCGACGCGCCCGTGGTGATGAGCGCATGGAACGCCCAGCTGAAGCTCGACGGACCCGACGACGAGCGCATCGAGGACTTCCTGGATGCCTACTGGCGCAGCCAGAGCGTCCCTGAGCCCAACGCCGCCTGCACCGGCGCCATCGACGGTCCGGGCAAGCAGTCATGACCGAGGCCCCGCGGCGTCGGTGGATCGCGGTCGTGCTGATCGCGGTCGCGGTCGCCGCGGTGGCCTTCGCCGCCGGCCGGTTCTCGACCTTCACGGCATCCGGTCCGGCTCTTCCCGCGAACGACTCCGCCGAAGCGGGGTTCGCCCGCGACATGCAGGCGCACCACGCGCAGGCGATCGAGATGGCGATGACGGCCTATCGCAAGACCGACGACGAACAGCTGCGCGTGCTTTCTTACGACATCGCCACGGGGCAGGCCGGCCAGCGGGGCGAGATGTTCGACTGGCTGGTCAAGTGGGGGCTCCCGCAGGCCGGCGGCGCTCCCATGGCGTGGATGGCGGCGTCGGATGCCGGTCACGATCACGGCGTCACGGGCACGGCGACCCTCTCCCCCGAGCAGAAGCGCGAGGCCATGGGCATGGCATCCCCCGCTGAGCTCACCGCTCTCGCCGAGGCGCAGGGCACCGCCGGCGACTGCCTGTTCCTGTCGCTGATGATCCGCCACCATCAGGGCGCGATC
>NZ_JANJFJ010000241.1:0-6756 GCF_024626565.1 Microbacterium sp. zg.Y909 | reverse complement strand
GGGTCGACGGTCAGGCAGGCGGATTTGTCGCGCCAATCCATATTGGGGTGCTCCTTGATGGGGGGGAATTGTTCACGTGCGTTTCAGGGTGCCGATTCGGGTTCCGGTACTCTGGGGATGTGCGAGCCTCGTGCTCGCCCCACGGCGCTGTGGGAGCACACAACCTCACAATGGTTTCACAGTGCGGCGAGTCCCGGCAAGGGTCATTCCTGAGTCTTCTGCGGAACTTGCTGAGGGTCTGCCGGATCCATGGAGGTTTGACACAAAGACCGCCCACTCTCCGGAAGCTGACACGAGGATGCCGACAACACCCGCTCTCACGCCCGTCGAACGCATCGCCGGGGTGCTCGTCGCCTTCGAGGCGTTGGGCGTCGCCGCTCTCGCCGGGTGGCAGGTCGTGGCGCTGGGTGCGGGCGACACCGTTTCGGTGGCGAGCGCTCTGGCTCTCATCGTGCTCACCGTGGTGGGCGCGGTGGCGGTCGGCTCCTTCGCGGTGGCGATCCTTCGCGGGCAGTCCTGGGGCCGGTCGGGATCGATCGTCGTGCAGCTGCTGCTGCTGGCCGTGGCGCTGGGCGCGGTGAGCGGCACCTACGCAGACGGCGGCGTGGCGCTGGCCCTGGCGGCGCCCGCGTTCGTCGTGCTGGTTCTGCTGGTGCTCAGCGTGCGTGCGGCCGCGCGCCGGGAGCCCGGGGAGCCGGACTCCCAGCCGCACTGATCGGGCTCAGGCCAGCTGCAACAGGGTGCGCAGCCGGGCCACGTGGCCGGTGGCGCGCACGTTGTGCAGGGCGTGCTGGATCACGCCGTCGCCGCTGATCACGAAGGTCGAGCGGATCACGCCTTCGACGCGCTTGCCGTAGTTCATCTTCTCCCCCCAGGCGCCGTACGCCTCGTGCACGGCATGGTCGGGGTCGCTGAGCAGCTCGAACGTCAGGCCGTCGCGCTCACGGAAGGCACGGAGCTTTTCGGGCGTGTCACGCGAGATGCCCAGCACGGTGTAGCCGGCGGCCTGCAGTGCCGGCATGCTGTCGCGGAAGTCGCACGCCTGCGTCGTGCAGCCGGGCGTCATCGCTGCGGGGTAGAAGTACAGGATCACGGGGCGTCCGCGCAGCGACGACAGTGTGACCTTCTTGCCGTCCTGGTCGAGCAGGGTGAAATCGGGGGCGGGGGAGCCGGGCTGAAGCGTCATGCCTCCAGCCTACGGACGCGCGGCGGCGTTCCTGTCCCGCTCGGCGAAGGTGGCCAGCAGTCGCTGCAGCGAGTCGAGCCGTGCCGCGCCGTTCGGGCCGAGCCGGCCCTCGGCGAGTGCCTCGACGATCGCGCAGTCAGGGGCATCGGGCAGGTGCGTGCAGCCGCGTGGGCACTCGGCGGCCGCGGCGGCGAGGTCGGTGTAGGCGGCCAGGATGTTGGCCGGGTCGACGTGGCCGAGGCCGAACGAGCGCACGCCGGGGGTGTCGATGACCCAGCCGCTGCCCTCGGCGCCGTGATAGCGCAGCGACACCGTGGAGCTGGAGGTGTGGCGGCCGCGGCCCGTCACCTGGTTGACGTGACCGGTGGCGCGGTGCGCGTCGGGCACGAGGGCGTTGACGAGGGTGGACTTGCCGACTCCGGAATGCCCGACGAACACGGTCGAGTGACCCACCAGCTGGCGCCCGATCTCCTCGATCGGCATCGCGCCTTGAGCGCTGGTGAACACCTGCAGACCCTCGACGCCCTCGAAGTGCGACAAGAACCCCGAAGGATCGGCGAGGTCGGTCTTGGTGACCACGAGCAGCGGGCGGATGCCGGCATCCAGGGCGGCGATGAGGTACCGGTCGACGAGACGCTCGCGCGGCTCCGGGTCGGCAGCGGCCACGACCACGAGCATCTGGTCCGCGTTGGCGACGACGACACGCTCCACCTGATCGGTGTCGTCGGCGGAGCGTCGCAGCAGCGATGTGCGCTCCTGCAATCCGATGATCCTCGAGAGCGTGCCCTCGCTGCCGGAGGTGTCGCCGACCACGCGGGCCTGGTCGCCGGTGACGATGGGGGTCTTGCGCAGCTCCCGCGCGCGCACCGCCAGTGCCGTGTGCTCGTTCGGACCGTCTTCGTCGACGAGCACCGTGTAGCGGCCTCGGTCCACGCCCAGAACCCGGGCGATGCGCGCATCGCTGTGGGCCGGGCGCCGCTTGGTGCGTGGACGGTTCGCCTTCGGGTTCGGCCGCATCCGGATGGAGGCCTCGTCGAACTCGTCGTCGTCGTCGCCGGTGTCCAGCCAGCTCATCGCCGGCTCCGCCCGCTGCCGGTCACTGCTCGGGGTTCCCGGCGGCGGATCCCACAACGTGGTCCCACAGCTGCGGGAACTCGGGCAGGGTTTTGCGCGTGGTGCCGATGTCGTCGACGAACACGCCGGGCACGGCCAGGCCGATGAGGGCCCCTGCGGTGGCCATCCGGTGGTCGTGATGCGCGCGCCACAGACCGCCGGTGAGCGGGCGGGGGACGACGCGGATGCCGTCGGGGAGCTCGTGCGCCTCGCCGCCGAGGGCCCGCAGGTTCGAGACGATCGCTGCGATGCGGTCGGTCTCGTGGCCGCGGATGTGCCCGACGCCGGTGATGGTGGTCGGGCCGTCGGCGAAGGCGGCCAGCGCGCACAGCGTGGGCGTCAGCTCGCTGGCGGCCGAGAGGTCGAGCTCGACCCCGTGGATGCCGCTGCTGCCGGCGGTCACGGTGAGGGCGCCGCCGCGGCGCTGGGTGCGGGCACCCATGACGGGGAGGATCTCGGTGAGGAGGGCCCCGGGCTGCGTGGAGTGGGCCGGCCAGCCGGTGATCGACACGTGACCACCGGCGATCATCGCGGCTGCCAGGAACGGGGCGGCGTTGGACAGGTCCGGCTCGATCGCGACGTCCTTGGCCCGTACCGGACCTGCCGGCACGATCCACTCATTGGGGCTGGGGCGCTCGACGTGCACGCCGCGGTGCCCCAGGGCTTCCACCGTCATGTCGATGTGCGGCAGGCTCGGCAGCCGGCGCCCGGTGTGCCGAAGCGTGAGCCCCACGTCGAAGCGGGGCGCGGCCAGCAGCAGACCCGAGACGAACTGGCTCGAGCCGCTCGCGTCGATCTCGACGTCGCCGCCGCGGATGTGCCCGTGTCCGTGGACGATGAAGGGGAGCGACCACTTTCCCTCGTCGTCGATGTCGCTGCCCACAGCGCGCAGGGCCTTGATCATCTCGCCCATGGGGCGGTGCAGTGCCGTCTCGTGGGCGGTCAGTGTCACTTCGCCCGAGGCGAGCCCGGCGATGGCCGCGACGAAGCGCATGACGGTGCCGGCCTGGCCGCAGTCCACGACGGTGTTGCCCGACATCGGGCTCGCCGGCGTCACGACGAGGTCGGGGCCGAAAGAACCCGTGCCGGCCACCTCCTGCACCTCGACGCCGAGCGTGCGCAGGGCCTCGATCATGCGGGCGGAATCGTCCGAGTGCAGGGGCGATATCAATCGGCCCGGCCCATCCGCGATCGCGGCCAGGATCAGCTCCCGGTTGGTCAAGGACTTCGATCCGGGAACGCTCAGGGTCGCGTCGAGGGGCCCGCGCACAGTGGGCGCGGGCCAGTCGCCGTCAGCGGCTGAAGGTACGGCGGAATACTCGGCGACACTCATCGCGTTCTACCCTAACGAACCTGCCCATTTACGCCAGGAAATGGAGAAAGATGACTGCAACGCTCGACGCCCCCCTGCTGGGCGC
This sequence comes from Microbacterium sp. zg.Y909, assembly GCF_024626565.1. Lineage (NCBI taxonomy): Bacteria > Bacillati > Actinomycetota > Actinomycetes > Micrococcales > Microbacteriaceae > Microbacterium > Microbacterium sp. zg.Y909. Next base: position 3,039 of record NZ_JANJFJ010000241.1, on the reverse strand, counting down.
GATCGACGCGGACGTAGACTTGCCCGTGATGAGCGACCAGGTCGATGCCGCAGCAGCCGCACGCGCCCAGTTCGAGGAGCAGGCGCTGCCCTTCATGGACCAGCTGTATGCGGCAGCCATGCGCATGACGCGCAACCCCGCCGATGCCGCTGATCTCGTGCAGGAGACGTTCGTGAAGGCGTTCGCCTCGTGGTCGTCGTTCACCCAGGGGACGAACCTCAAGGCGTGGCTGTACCGCATCCTCACGAACACCTACATCAACACCTACCGCAAGAAGCAGCGTGAGCCCTACCAGGGCACGCTCGACGACCTCGAGGACTGGCAGCTGGGCGGTGCGGAGTCGACGACCGCCACCAGTGCCCGTTCAGCCGAGGCCGAGGCGATCGACCGCATGCCGGCATCGGTCGTCAAAGACGCGCTGCAGTCCATCCCCGAGGATTTCCGCCTCGCTGTCTACTTCGCCGACGTCGAAGGATTCGCCTACCAGGAAATCGCGGACATCATGAAAACCCCGATCGGCACGGTCATGAGCCGCCTGCACCGTGGCAGGCGGATGCTTCGTGAACTGCTGGCCGATTATGCGGGCGAACGCGGGATCGACACGACCCCGACAAGGAGTGCGAAATGACCGATTGCGGCTGCGACAAGGCCCGTCGCGACCTCGAGGAGTATCTGCGCCACGAGGTCTGCAAAACCCAGCACGCGGACATCAGCGAGCATCTGGAGAACTGTCCGGCATGCCAGGAAGAGGCGCTGGTCGCCAAGACGCTCACCGACGTCGTGGCGCGCGCCTGCAAGGAGACCGCACCCGAGCAGCTGCGTGACCAGGTGCTGGCCCGGCTGCGCGAGGCGCAGGCGGCGCACTGATCGTCGGGCTCTCAACGACGAAGGGGGTGGATGCCGCGGCATCCACCCCCTTCGTCGTTGCGCACGTCAGAGCGTCAGCGCCTTCTTCATGATCTCGGCCTGCTCGAGGGCGTGGACCTTGCTCGACCCTGTCGCCGTCGATGCCGCCGCCGCGCGCGAGACGCGGGTGATGGTGCGCCCGTGCAGGTGCTTGACGATCTCGAGGGCGATGAAGGGCCACGCGCCCTGGTTCTCGGGCTCGTCCTGCACCCAGACCAGTTCGGCGTTCGGGTAGCTGTCGACCACCGCGTTGAGCTCGGCCACGGGGGACGGGTAGAACTGCTCCATCCGAACCAGGGCGATCTCGGGGTTGGGGTTCTTCTCCAGCTCCGCGCGCAGGTCCCAGTGGATCTTGCCGGCGTGCAGCAGCACGCGCTTCACGGCGGACTTGTCCAGCTGCCTGCTGTCGTCCAGGACCGGCTCGAACTTGCCCGTGAGGAAGTCGTCCACGGGGCTCGTCGCCCCGCGCAGGCGCAGCATCGCCTTGGGCGTGAACACCACGAGAGGACGCCGCGGCCGCTGGTAGGCCTGCCGGCGCAGCAGGTGGAAGTACGACGCGGGGGTCGACGGACGGGCGACGGTCATGTTGTCCTGGGCGCACAGCTGCAGGTAGCGCTCGATGCGCGCGGAGGAGTGGTCGGGTCCCTGGCCCTCATAGCCGTGCGGCAGCAGCAGCACGACGCTCGACTGCTGGCCCCACTTCTGGTCGGCCGACGACAGGTAGGTGTCGATGACCGTCTGGGCGCCGTCGGCGAAGTCGCCGAACTGGGCCTCCCACAGCACGAGCGCGTCGGGGCGCTCCACCGAGTAGCCGTACTCGAACGCCATCGCCGCGTACTCGCTCAGCAGGGAGTCGTACGCCCAGAACCGGCCCTGGTTGTCGGACAGGTTCGTCAGCGGCAGCCATTCCTGGCCGTTCGCACGGTCGTGGAACACCGAGTGCCGCTGGACGAACGTGCCGCGGCGGGCGTCCTGACCGGCCAGGCGCACGTTGGTGCCCTCGAGCAGCAGCGAGCCGAACGCCAGCAGTTCGCCGAACGCCCAGTCGATGGCGCCGTTGCGGCTCATGTCATGGCGCTTCTCCAGCAGCTGCTGCAGCTTGTTGTGCACCGTGAAGCCTTCGGGCTTGTTGACGAAGGCGTCGCCGATCAGCTGAACGACCTCGCGCGAGACCCCGGTCGTCTCCGGCTCACCGGCCGCCGGCTCGACGGCGCCCGCACCGGCTGCCACGACGGGAGAGGATCCGGTCTCGGCCGCGTGCGTCTCTGCGAAGGCGATCTCGAGGCGGTCCTGGAAGTCCTTCTTCGCCTGCTCGTACTCCTCCTCGGTGATGTCGCCGCGACCGACGAGCGCCTCGGTGTACAGGCGCCGCACCGAGCGCTTCGCCTCGATGAGGTTGGTCATGAGCGGCTGCGTCATCGAAGGGTCGTCGCCCTCGTTGTGACCGCGGCGGCGGTAGCACACGAGGTCGATCACGACGTCGCGGTGGAACTCCTCGCGGTAGCGGAACGCCAGCTCGGCGACGCGCACGACCGCTTCGGGGTCGTCCCCGTTGACGTGGAAGATGGGCGCCTGGATGGTCTTGGCCACGTCGGTGGCGTACACCGACGTGCGGGCGTCCTGGGGGAGGGTCGTGAACCCGACCTGGTTGTTGACGACCACGTGGATCGTTCCGCCGATGCGGTAGCCGCGCAGCTGGGACATCTGCAGGGTCTCCACCACGACGCCCTGGCCGGCGAAGGCGGCGTCGCCGTGGACGAGGATCGGCAGCCACGAGAAGGATCCGATGGGCTTGCGGTCCTGCTTGGCGCGGACGATGCCCGCGAGCACGCCGTCGACCGTCTCGAGGTGCGACGGGTTGGCGGCCAGGACGACCGGCAGCTCGGTGCCGTCGTCCGTGACGAAGGTGCCCTCGGTGCCGAGGTGGTACTTGACGTCGCCCGAACCGCTCTTCGAGCCGATGGCCACCGAGCCCTCGAACTCGCGGAAGACCTGACCGTATGTCTTGCCGGCGACGTTGCTGAGCACGTTGAGCCGGCCGCGGTGGGCCATGGCGATCGCCGCACCGTCGAGACCTGCGTCGGCGGCCCCGCGCAGCACCTGGTCGAGGAGCGGAATGAGAGACTCGCCGCC
>NZ_JANJFJ010000240.1:0-6770 GCF_024626565.1 Microbacterium sp. zg.Y909 | reverse complement strand
GGAACACGCTGGACCTCCGGCGACGAACCGCCCCGGTCGGTGCCCGACAGCATCCGCGGTCAGATCCACGCCGTCGATCGGGCGATGCCCACCGACGAGCTGGGTCAGCCGCGGCCGCGTTGGACGCTGACCTTTCTCGAGGGGCGACCCGTCGCGGAACTCGAGACGGGCGTCGTGGTGTCGCTCGACGCCGACGGCAACGCGGTGGTCGGCCACGACCCGGACGACGAGTTCGGCTGAGCCGGCCGGCTAGAACCGCCGTGCGGCGACGTCGACCCGCGTCGCGGCGTCGAGCGCCTCACGCACCTCAGACGCCGGGGTGGGAGCCGGCTCGGCGTCCATCATCTGATCCTCGGGCAGCGCCGGGTCGCTGAAGTAGATCTTCCCGTAGGCGGGGGTCTCGGGCTCGAAGCGCCAGCTTTCGTGGAGCGTTCCGGCGTCGACCGTATCGAAGCCGAGACGGTTGATGATTGCGGCAGCCTCGGACTTCGCCTGTGCGTCATCCCCCGCGATCGGCAGCGCGGTGCGGTCGGCCGCGCCGGCCGGCCGGGCCAAGGCCGGGATGTGCGCGGACACGATGTTGTTGAAGGCCTTCACGTAGCGGGTGGCGCCCAGCTGATTGCGGACCAGCTCGCTGGTGGTCACGGTGTTGTCCGCCAGTTCCGGGATGCTCCCGTCGCGGGACGGGTAGTAGTTGCTCGTGTCGATCACGAGCGTGTCGGACAGCAGCCCTTCTGGCAGGTCCGCAACCGCCTTGAGCGGGATGGAGAGCACGACGGCATCGGCCCCGTCGGCGACGTCGGTCACCGTGCCGGCCTGGGCCAGCGGGCCGAGTTCGGTGACCAGATCCTGCAGCGTCTCGGGTCCGCGCGAGTTGGCGATGATCACGTTCATGTCCGCCGCGACCGCCAGACGGGCGACCGCCGATCCGATGTGTCCGCTTCCGATGATTCCCAGCGTCGCCATGGTGCTTCCTTCGATCGGGCTCCGGCGTGGTGTCCGCCGCAGGGTCGCTGCTGCGCCCCGTACGGAGAGGAACCCTGCGCGCACGCCGAGCATTCCCGGCCGCAGCCGCCGTGCGTCGTGTGCGTCCCGCCGCGAGGGCCGCACCCGCGCCCTAGGCTGAGACGATGACGGACGAGACCAACCCCCTGCTGCAGCCGAGCCCTCTCCCCTACGGACTGCCGGACTACCCGGCCATCCGCGCCGAGCACTATCTGCCGGCGTTCGAGGTCGGTTTCGCCCAGCAGCGCGCGGAGGTCGACGCCATCACCGCGAACGCGGATGCCGCGACGTTCGAGAACACCATGACCGCCCTGGAGTCTTCCGGCGATCTGCTGGGCCGGGTTGCCCGCACGTTCTACACGGTGTCATCGGCGGATGCCACGCCCGACATCCAGCAGGTCGAGGAATCCCTCGCCCCCCTGATGTCCGCCCACCAGGACGCCATTCAGCTCGACAGCCGACTCTACGAGCGGGTGCGGTCGCTCTTCGAGCGTCTCGAGGAGCTCGACCTCACCGCGGAGCAGCGCTATCTCGTGCAGCGCCGCTACACGCAGATGACCCACGCCGGCGCCGGACTGTCGGATGCCGAGAAAGAGCGCCTGACCGCGCTCAACCAGCGCCTCTCCGTGCTGACGAACACGTTCGAGAAGAATCTCCTCGCCGACACCAATGATCTCGCCGTTGTGTTCGACGATGTCGCAGAGCTGCAGGGCCTCACCGATGGCGAGCTGTCGGCCGCTGCCCAAGCAGCCGCGGACCGTGGACTCGACGGGTCGTACGTCGTCACCCTGACGCTCTTCACCGGGCACCCGTACCTGTCGTCGCTGACCGACCGCGAGTCGCGCCGACGCATCATGGCGGCCTCCCGCTCACGCGGCTCCCGCGGCAACGACAACGACAACCGTGAAGTGCTCCGCGAGATCGTGCGCCTGCGCGCCGAGCGTGCCGAACTGCTCGGATACGCCAGCCACGCCGCTTACATCACGTCGGACGAGACGGCGGGGTCGCCCGATGCGGTGCGCGACCTGCTGTTCCGGCTTGCAGCGCCCGCAGCCCGCAACGCGGAACGAGAGCGTGCCGCGCTGCAGGAGATCATCGACGGCGAGGGTGAGCCCTTCCCGCTCGAAGCGCACGACTGGGCGTTCTACACCGAGCGCGTGCGCGAGGCGCGGTACGCGCTGGACCGCTCGGCGCTGCGGCCATGGTTCGAAGCCGAGCGAGTGCTGCGGGACGGGGTGTTCTACGCGGCATCCGCCCTCTACGGCATCACGTTCACCGAGCGACCCGACCTGCCGGCGTACCACCCCGAGGCGCGCGTCTTCGAGATCCACAACGCCGACGGCTCGCCGCTGGGCCTCTACGTGCTGGACCTCTACACCCGCGACACCAAGCGCGGCGGGGCGTGGATGAATTCCATCGTGCTGCAGTCGCGTCTGCGCGGCACCGATCCGGTGGTGGTCAACAACCTCAACGTGTCACGGCCGGCGCCGGGACAGCCGACGCTGCTCACCCTCGATGAGGTCAACACGCTGTTCCACGAGTTCGGGCACGCGCTGCACGGCCTCTTCGCCACCGTCACATACCCGAGCTTCGCCGGCACGAACGTGTACCGCGACTTCGTGGAGTTCCCCAGCCAGGTCAACGAGATGTGGATCTACTGGCCGGAGGTGCTGGCCAACTACGCCCGGCACATCGACACCGGCGAACCGCTGCCTGCCGACGTGGTCGAGAAGCTCGCGGAGTCCGAGACCTTCAACCAGGGTTTCGCCACCAGCGAGTACCTCGCCGCCTCGTGGATCGACCAGGCCTGGCACCGGCTGGGCGCTGCCGAGGCGGCTGAGCACATCGACGTCGCCGCTTTCGAGGCCGCCGCCCTCGCCGAGATCGGGCTGGACTCCCCCGTCGTGCCCCCGCGCTACTCGTCGACCTACTTCGCGCACGTGTTCTCCGGCGGCTACAGCGCCGGCTACTACTCCTACATCTGGAGCGAGGTGCTGGACGCGGACACCGTGAAGTGGTTCGAGGAGAACGGCGGCCTGACCCGTGAGAACGGCGACCGCTTCCGCCGGCGACTGCTGGGTGTCGGCGGGTCGAAGGACCCGCTCGAGGCCTACCGCGACTTCCGTGGTCGGGATGCCGAGATCGCGCCCCTTCTGGAGCGTCGCGGCCTGGCCGACTGACCGTCGCTGCGGCGGCGCGGGAGATCGCGTCGCCGCAGGTCTCAGCGCCAGCCGAGCATTGCGCGGACCACGGCCTGCGAGGCCGGCGAACCGTCGTTCTTGATCCCGCGGAGCTTTTCGAAGGAGATCAAGGCGCCGCTGTTGGAGAAGTGGTCCGCCAGTGCCGCAAGGGTCGTGCGCATGAGCGGTGCGGCGTCGTTCTGATCAGATCCGCCGCGCCACGACGTGTGCGGGTAGATGACCAGCTCTGTCCCACTGGCCGTCTCGCGTGCCGCCGCCACGACGAGTGTCGGCGCCGCGCCGCGCCAGAACCGCCGGAAGAACTCAAGGCCCGTATCTTCCACCACCCAGGAGATGAATCCGCGTTTCCACGACTCCTTGATGTTGCCTAGCCGCAGGTCCTGCGCCAGCCACTTCGAACCCGACTCGGTCAGCCGCCGCTGGAACGTCTCGTCGCCCAGCGCGAAGCCGACCGCCTGCAGCTGGGCGACCGCGGCCCGAAGCGCGGAGCGAGGGTCGGTCCTCACGACGAATCTGCCGCCGCCGGTGCTGAAGCCGTACCAGCGCAGGGGGGCGATGCGCATCCGCTCGCCCGATCCCGCAACGCTGCCCTCGTGGTGGCGGACGGGCATGTATTCGGGTTGATCGGACATGGCTGCATCCCCATCGATATGTGTCGTGGGGCGAGCTTAACGGCCTGGGGCCGAGCAGCTTTCGGCAATTGACTTTCTGCGGCTTGATGCAGCAACGTGGGTCTTCTGCCCTTGTGCACATTCGCCGATTGCGGCCGCCCTGTCGCGGCGGAATGGCCCTCGCCGGGGTGGGTCAGGCGCTCTTGCGCTTCTGCCGCAGCAGCAGGGTCGGAGCAGCACCCTCGACGACGGCGGGCGTGATGACGACCTTCTCGACGTCGTCTGCAGAGGGGATCTCGAACATGATGGGTCCCAGCACGTCCTCGAGGATGGCGCGCAGGCCGCGCGCACCGGTCTTGCGGGCCACAGCAAGGTCGGCGATGGCGCGAAGTGCTTCTTCCTCGAACTCGAGCTGCACTCCGTCGAGCTCGAACATGCGCTGGTACTGCTTCACGAGGGCGTTGCGCGGCTCGGTGAGAATCTCCATGAGCGCGTCCTGGTCGAGCGGCGAGACGGATGCCACGACGGGAAGACGACCGATGAACTCGGGGATCAGACCGAACTTGTGAAGGTCCTCCGGCAGCACGTCGCTGAAGAGGTTGAGGTTCTGCCCCTTGTCGTGCAGGGGTGCGCCGAAGCCGACACCGTGCTTTCCGACGCGGGAGGAGATGATCTCCTCGAGTCCGGCGAAGGCGCCCGCGACGATGAACAGCACGTTCGTGGTGTCGATCTGGATGAATTCCTGATGAGGGTGCTTGCGGCCGCCCTGCGGCGGGACCGAGGCGACCGTGCCTTCGAGGATCTTCAGCAGCGCCTGCTGCACTCCCTCACCGGAGACATCGCGTGTGATCGAGGGGTTCTCGGCCTTGCGGGCGATCTTGTCGACCTCGTCGATGTAGATGATGCCCGTCTCGGCGCGCTTGGTGTCGAAGTCCGCCGCCTGCAGCAGCTTCAGGAGGATGTTCTCGACGTCTTCGCCGACGTAGCCCGCCTCGGTGAGTGCCGTGGCATCCGCCACCGCGAACGGCACGTTCAGGCGCTTCGCGAGAGTCTGCGCGAGGTAGGTCTTTCCGCAACCCGTGGGACCCAGCAGCAGGATGTTGCTTTTGGCGATGTCGATGTCGTCGGCGCGCTGCTCGGCAGGCTTGAGCGTGCCGAGCGCGCGGATGCGCTTGTAGTGGTTGTACACCGCGACCGACAGTGCACGCTTCGCGGGCTCCTGACCGACGACGTACTCCTCGAGGAACGAGAAGATCTCGCGCGGCTTCGGCAGATCGAAGTCGGCGACCTCGCCGGTGCCGGACTCGGCCATGCGCTCTTCGATGATCTCGTTGCACAGCTCGACGCATTCGTCGCAGATGTAGACGCCCGGGCCTGCAATGAGCTGCTGGACCTGCTTCTGGCTCTTGCCGCAGAAGGAGCACTTGAACAGGTCGGCACTTTCACCGATGCGAGCCATCAGGCCCTCCTCACTTCCCCCGGGTCGGGAGCACTTGCGAGCCTAACCGCTGGGTGCGACATCGGGCCGCATTTGCACGTCACCATGTCGTCACACTTGCGGCGGAGAACGACGAAGCCCCGCGCATCGACAGGCGACGGCGGGGCTTCGGGCGGTGCGGTTGTCAGCTGGTGATGGCGGCGGGCTGACGCTTGCGCGTTGTCAGCACCTGGTCGACCAGGCCGTACTCGAGGGCATCGTGCGCCGAGAGGATCTTGTCGCGGTCGATGTCCTTGTTCACCTGCTCCTGAGTGCGGTGGGAGTGCTTGGCGAGCGTCTCCTCCAGCCACGTGCGCATGCGCAGGATCTCGGCGGCCTGGATCTCGATGTCCGACGCCTGTCCGTGCCCGGCCTCGCCCACTGCGGGCTGGTGGATCAGGATGCGGGCGTTGGGCAGGGCGAGCCGCTTGCCGGGGGCGCCGGCCGCCAGCAGCACGGCAGCAGCGGATGCCGCCTGGCCCAGGACAACGGTGGAGATCTCGGGCGACACGTACTGCATGGTGTCGTAGATCGCCGTCATCGCGGTGAACGAGCCACCGGGCGAGTTGATGTACATGACGATGTCACGGTCGGGATCCTGCGACTCGAGAACGAGCAGCTGGGCCATGACGTCGTCTGCGGAGGCGTCGTCGACCTGGACGCCCAGGAAGATGACGCGGTCCTCGAAGAGCTTGTTGTACGGGTCTTGGCGCTTGTAGCCGTAGGCCGTGCGCTCCTCGAACTGCGGCAGGATGTAGCGGCTGTTCGGCATCTGCAGGCCCTGAGTGGCGCCGCCGAAGGTGGGTGTGTTCATGTTCTGTGTCTCCTTCGGGGGTCTCAGTTGGCGGTGTCGTCGCCGACGCCGTCGACGGCGGTTCCTCCGCCGCCGGTGACGTCTGCGGCGTGCTCGCGGATGTGGTCGACGAAGCCGTACTCGAGCGCCTCTTCCGCGGTGAACCAGCGGTCGCGGTCGCCGTCGAGGTTGATCTGCTCGACCGACTTGCCCGTCTGCGCCGCGGTGATCTCGGCGAGGCGGCGCTTCATCGACAGGATCAGCTGAGCCTGCGTCTGGATGTCGCTCGCGGTGCCGCCGAAGCCGCCGTGCGGCTGGTGCAGCAGCACGCGGGCGTTCGGCGTGATGTACCGCTTGCCCTTGGTGCCACTGGTGAGCAGCAGCTGACCCATCGATGCGGCCATGCCGATGCCGACCGTCACGATGTCATTGGGCACGAACTGCATCGTGTCGTAGATGGCCATGCCGGCCGTGATCGAGCCGCCGGGCGAGTTGATGTAGAGGTAGATGTCCCTCTCGGAGTCCTCCGCCGCCAGCCACAGGATCTTCGCGCAGATTTCGTTGGCGTTGTCGTCGCGCACCTCCGACCCCAGCCAGATGATGCGGTCCTTCAGCAGTCTGTCGAAGACGCTCGTGGCGACAAGTGGTTCGGCCATGTTCACTCCTGTTTCCGTGGTCCGTCG